>CAYTUT010000006.1:0-20666 GCA_964441295.1 uncultured Christensenellaceae bacterium
TTCGCAAATTGTTTTCTGATATATGTTATCGATAACATTATTATAATTATTTTTTATTAAATTGTTTATTAATTCTTCACTGTCAGCAATAATATCTTTAGATTTAATTTCATCAAGATCATCATTGCTTTTATAGACTTTATTATATAGCATAAACCGTATAAAGACTGCAATTACAATAGCTACACCTAATAAAGCCAAAGTAAACACATGAAAAGGTTGAGATAATATGTAACATATAAAACCAACCACAGTTGTTAGAAGTATACTTCCCCCCAAACTTATTCCAATAATTATTAATATACGCCTCTTTTTCATAGATGCTCCTAACTTAGTTATATAAACTATTTATTACTGTTTTAATAATTGTCTCTGCACCCTTAATAACGGCTCGTGTGCCTGCTTTGTATAAGGTCTGTCCAGCCACAACATTCATCCAATATGCTTGATAAGAACTCCTCGAATAACTTGCAAAATTGTTTACAACATTTCCGGAATTTTTCACACCATTAAGATTATTAACAAATTTATTTGATAAACTCGTCGAATTTGCAAGATATTTAGCCCCGCCTGCAAATATTCCGCTAACCAACCCTATAGTTACAGCCTGTCCCCAATTAATATTTTCATTGTTAATTACATTTCCTACAACATTATGAGTAAAACTTAATGCACCAATTGCAACTCCTGTCCCAAATGCGCTCAGCGGAGAAGCAATAATTGCGCCACTAGCCATACCAATTACCCCATCCCATGCTACTTGATCCCAATTGATATTTTCCCAACCCTTCTCAAGTCCTTGAGAAACAATGCTAGCGCTTTCTCCAATTAGCCCTCCTACTCCAGCACCAATTAAGATTACTCCAATAGCAGCTCCCGCACCAGTTGTGCAAAGAACCGCCCCTGTTACTATTGCTGCAATTGACAAAACTATTATAGTAGTCGATAAAAATTTACCCCAACTAAACTCTCCCGTCGGATCGTATCCATTCACAGGGTCATTACCGCAGTAGGTGAATAGGGAGCTGTCGCTAAGTATACTGTCGGGGCTGATGAAGCGGCCGGTGTCGGGGTCGTAGTAGCGGGAGATAAGGTAGTACATCCCGACATCTGATAGATTGAATTACGCACCACCTAAAGTATTCTTTGGCACTCGTTTCTATTTTTCTTCCTGATACTACCTCCTAAGCCTTAAATTCCCCTTCTCTAAGTTTTCTTTGAAGCAAGTCTCTTGTTACTTCTTTTTATTTTGATTGATATGGGCTAACAAACCGATAATTCCTCCTACAACGGGCTGACGAACCGGGCAATGCCGAATATGGGTTCAAATCCCATCGAACACACAAAAAGGCAGTCGAATGACTGCCTTTTGGCGGAGAAGATGGGATTTGAACCCATGCTACGCTATTAACATACTACTCCCTTAGCAGGGGAGCCCCTTGAGCCACTTGGGTACTTCTCCTTAATTAGCATAACTATATTACCATAGTTGTGCCGCTTTGTCAAAGTGTTTTTTGGTCCCGTTAGGCATTATTCGCTATTGCTTTCCACTTAATACGGGAGAAGCCGCTATCTGCCGCCGAAGGCTCGGACTTGATGCTATTCGGCGTCGCCTGATTGCGGGGCATTGACCAGCACTGGGATAGAATCCACATAGTAGCCTGTGCCTTTGGCGGTAATTGTAATACTTGACGCAGAGAAGGTGTAAGAGGTGGCTCTTGTGTATGTGACAACGCCGCCCTCGTCGATCATATAGTAATTGCTATTGGCCACTGCAGACCAGTCTGCGGTATAACTGCCGTCACCGTTGTCGGTTACGCTGATTTCGCCTAATATTAAGGTCACTCTGTTGACATAGCTTGTCATAACGGTGTCAGACTGCTCATAGCTGCTGTCTACGGTATTTCTTGCGAACACATATACGGTGTATTGTCCGACATTCTGTACCTTTTCGGCGATATTGACAGTGCCCGCGTTGACGGGCGAGTACTCCTTGCCATTGATAGAGTACACATATTCTGTTGCGTGGTCAACTGCTTCAATAACCAAATTGACGACGCCGCCCGCCTCTTCTACTCTCACTACAGGCTTGTCAAGCTTGACTGTGTAATGCACGCTCGCCGTTGCAGTCGCCTTTGCGCTGTTGTAAGATTCGTTAGTCGAGCCCGCTGTTACCGAAAGATTATACCTGCCGGGGGACAGTATGGGTAACAAAAAGCTGCTATCCGCGGCGTCGACCCTGCCGGTTTGGCCATCTATCGAATAGTCATAATAATCCGCATTCTGCACCTCGGATATATAGCACACAAAGCGGCTGCCCTCTTTGATTATCAGCAAATCCGGCGCCTTGAGGTACTCGACAAAGACCACTGACGACACATTGCTGATTTGGTCAATACTGCTTTCGGGATACAAGACAGCCTTTTGCGAATCTTCGATTAAGCCGCTCACCGCGCCGTCATAAGCTGTGACCGTTTTGCCGCCCGTTATTTTGTCCGCGCTGCCGAAAAAGTCCAGATCCACAGCGCTGCCGAGCTCAACATTGCCATTGATTGCAGAGTATGCCGCCGCTCTTGCCGCATTGGATATAATGATATCGCTTTTGCTTCCCGCAAAGCCTTTTATGGCGCCGTAGAGCTCAACTGCCGAAGTGTTGATGCGGAAGATATCCGCCTCAGCCTTTGACCGCAATGACAGCGCGCTTGTGGTGCCGTTGACTACAATGGTATTTGCTTTGATGGTACCGCCTTCCAAAAATTCTTTGCGCTTTTTGTTGCCAATGTTGATTGTCTGGTTGGCATCGCCGTTAATGGTAAGCGTGCCGTTGACAGTCAATGTGTACGCATTCATATCAAACGAATAGCCGTCAAGGGTTATGTCGCCGTCCACGGTCACATCCGCTTTGAACACGAGTAAATTACCCTTATCAGCACCAATAAGATCCTCTGCGCTGCGGATATATACTATATCCTTGGTAAGGATAAAGAATGTCGCAGTCCCTGCCGCCGCCAAGACCAGTACTATTGCGGCTATTATAAAAATCAGCTTATGCTTCTTAACAAAAAGCGCGAACTTGCTGGGCTCTTTAGATTTTTTGTCCGGCTTTGGCGCCTCGGTGACTGTGTCCTTTTCGTGCGATACCAAATCGCCCTCAGTCTGAGTCAGCTCAGCAGTAACTGTCGTATCAATTACAGCTTTCTCTTCTAAGCTGTCGCCCTCGGCGACTGATGTATCAACCTTATCGGCTGTATCTTCTGCCGCAGCGCCGGGCAACTCCGCAATCTCCTCGCTGACAGTTACAGCAACATCACCGGGAGTATTTGCCTCGGGCTTACTCTCTTCATCCCTGCTCTCATCATCGGCAACACTGACCGCCGCTTTAACAATCCCTTCCGCTTCGGCTTCCGCGCTTTGGTCGCGCTCTTCTACAGTTTCTTCCGCCACAACGGCTTGCTCAACCGCTTCGCCGGACAATTCTGCGCCCGCTTCGACTACCTTTTCTTCGATAGTCTCCTCTGCAACTGCCTCTGCATTCTCCGTCGCCTCAATCTCCGTTATTATCTCGGCGACACTGTCATCGGCATCGACAGAATCAGCAACAGACCCTATACTATCCTCTTGTATTACCTCGGCCTCTATTCCGACTTCTTCCTTAATAGGCTTGCTATTTGAATTTTTTTTCTTTTTCTCGCTCATACCTAACCCCTCTTTAATAGTTTATCTATAAGCGTGAAGCCATGCTCCACGAATATTCCGCTTTGCGCACAATGACGTTCGTCATACTTAGTATTGTTATTTTTTGCATTATTAGACCTGTATAGCATATATGGTATCGGATCCGACGAATGCGTGCGAGTGGATATAGGCGTAGCGTGGTCCGGACATATCAGGATGCTGAAGTCCTCTCCGCGCGCTCCTAGCCCATCCACAACGGCGCCCACAATATGCTTATCAATGTACTCTATGGCTTTAATCTTATTTGCGAGGTCGCCTTGATGCCCCATTTCGTCGGGCGCTTCTATATGGATATACACAAAGTCGACCGATTTCATCGCTTCTAGCGCGGCTTGCGCCTTGCCCCCGTAGTTTGTGTGAAGCGTGCCATTAGCGCCCTCAACCTCAATCACCTCCATACTGGCTCCAAGCGCTATACCCTTCAGTAGATCCACTGCGGAAATCATTGCTCCCTTGACCCCGTTTTTGACATAAAAATCAGCAAGTTCAGGCTTAACACCCTCGCCCCACAGCCATATCGAATTGGCAGGTCTCTTCCCCTCCTCGCGGCGCGCCGCATTAATAGGATGATTGTTCAATACCTCATACGAACGGCGTTGAATGGAGGCAAGCCGCTCTCCATAGAGCCCTTTGGGCATGTACGCGCCAATCCTCTTGCCCGTTATGTCGTGCGGAGGCGTGAATTCGGTCCCTGTCGCGGCGTCATTGATGACTAAGCAGTGCCGGTAGCTTATACCCCCGAAGAAGCGCCTGCCCTCGCCGCCGAAATGCGCCTCAATCAGTTTGATAAGCTCCCTCGACTCCTTGCTGGTAATCTCTCCCGCGCTGTAATCCACCATAATCTTGTCATCATAAACTGCCTCGTCTGACAAGGTTACTAGATTGCAACGGATTGCTATGTCACTACTTTTTAGATTAATGCCCATTGCGAGCGCTTCGAGGGGCGAGCGGCCGCTGTAGTAGACCGAAGGGTCATAGCCCAAAATAGACAAATTAGCCGTATCGCTTCCCGGCTTCATCCCTTTTGGCACACTGCGCGCGCAGCCAAGCTCCGAATAAGGCGCCAATGCATCCATATTAGGCGTGGATGCCGCTTCGAGCGGTGTCCTTCCGCCGAGCTCAGGTATGCTATAATCACTCATTCCGTCACACAGAATTATCATGTATTTCATAGATAAGTATATTATATCGGCACGGGCTGCTTATGTCAAGAATTAAGGGACCAATCAACAAATACACTGAATCAGCTCGGGTGTCTTATCCTGTCAAAAGCAGGCAATAATTCACATTACGCACATCGCAAATAGCCTAACGGATTCCATGCAGCCAGCGCACTTGGATTATCATTAATCTGCAGCGTGCCAAAGCAATCCGTCCGGCCTATATAAGCCCAGACTGAATTATTACCGTTCGCCGATGTGTATTTAGCGGATTATTGTCAATAATAACATATGTTTTGGAGGAGCTATGGAAATCGGCAAAGTAATACTTAATTCGACAATGGCATTCTTTTTCCTGTTCATTATCGCAAAGATTATGGGGAAGAAGCAGATAGCTCAGTTAGACTTTATCGACTATATTATTGGAATATCATTAGGCTCAATCGCCGCTCAGATGGCATTCGATACAGAGCTGCCGTTCTACTACTTTCTAATAGCAATGGCGATGTTCGCTCTCCTTGATATTATCCTGTCGCTGCTTGGCAGAAAGGCAATGTTTCTCAAAAAAATTGTTGTCGGGCGACCAGTTGCATTGATTGAGGAAGGAAAGCTTATTTACAAAAATATTCAAAAGACAAAGCTCTCAATAAACGAATTTTTGTCGCTGTGCCGGGAAGCGGGTTATTTTGATATCAGTGACATTGCGTACTGCTTTTTTGAGACCAGCGGCAAACTCAGTGTTTTGCCCAAAAGCGAGGCTATGCCGATAGTAGCTAAAGACCTTAACATCAAACTGCCCGAATCCTCCTTATCCACCGAGCTTATACTTGACGGAAAAATAGTTGATGCGGCGCTTGCAAAAATCGCAAAAAGCAGAGAATGGCTGTATCAAAAAATCAATGTCGAGAATGATGAAGCGATCAAAAATATTGCGCTTGTCCTTTACGATGAGGACAATGACAAGTTCTTCGTCCACCCGAAAGAATAGCTGTTGAGATAATTATACGGCAACCGGCAGCTTTTTGCCTAGCTTGTGGTACTCATACCCCTCTAGCGAAAAGCTTTCCACCGTAAAAGAGTAAAAATCCTTGATGGAATTATCTATAACAAATCTAGGCGCGGGGAAGCTCTCGTTTTTGATTACTTCTCTGACCGTTTCAATATGACGGTCATATACATGCGCGTCCGCAATAACATGCACGAGTTCTCCGACCTTTAGCCCTGCTACCTGTGCAAGCATATGCATCAACACCGAATATTGCACAACATTCCAGTTGTTGGCTACCAGCATGTCCTGCGAACGCTGATTGAGTATACCGTTGAGGGTGTCTCCCGACACATTGAAAGTCATACTGTAAGCGCAAGGATACAGATTCATCTCATGCAAGTCCTGATGCGCATAGATGTTGGTTAATATACGGCGCGATTGCGGATTATTTTTCAAATCAAATATTACCCTGTCAACCTGGTCGAACTCTCCCTCGGCATATCTATGTTTGACGGCAAGCTGATAGCCGTATGCCTTGCCTATCGAGCCGCTCTCATCTGCCCAAGAATCCCAGATATGACTGCCCAAATCCTTGACATTGTTGGACTTTTTCTGCCATATCCACAACAACTCATCAACAGCCGCTCTAAAATTGGTGTAGCGCAATGTCGTAATCGGAAACTCTTTTTGAAGGTCGTAGCGGTTGACTATGCAAAATTTTTTGATAGTATGCGCAGGAGAATTGTCATCCGCCCAACGCGGTCTCACTTCCAAATTCTCGTCCGAATAACCATTAGCGAGTATGTCCGTTATATTCTCGATAAAAACATTGTCAGCGTAGCTCATTTTTCCTCCTTTACGGCGCGTAACCTTACTCCTGCGGTCCCTCTGGCTCCAAAATTGAATATATCATTACTTCGGAATATGCTGTCAATTCGCCTATCGTCTTTGCTCCGATTCGGTAACGGTACTCTCCCGGCGCGCTCTCTGTTATCGAATAATTAAGGTTATAGACTGTTGTCTTGGTATCTTTAGTTATGTTATGCACATAGTACTCGGTTGCTCCAGCGACTGCTGCCCATGTAATAAGATTGTCCTGCAATGTTACCTCGCTCATCGGCAAAATGATAGGCATAACCCTTGCGCGTATTGTGGGCTTGCCGTCCTTAATCTCCCAGATATTATCAAAATCAAAGCCGCTGAACGTCTCCTCCAGCGCCTCTGCCTCACCAGTGATACCAAAAGCGCTGCTGCCAAGCTTGAGCTTTGTGCAATTACCCACGGCATACATCTCGGCTATCGCCGAGGCTGTGGGATAAGTCGCATTGTACTCAAGTCCGAAGTCCTCGATATTAAAATAGCATGCCTTAAGCAAAATATTGGCTCTGCTGCTTGAGTTTTGCGAGCCGCCGAACATTCCCTTGTTGATATTTTCGACTAAAGTCCCGTCAATTGCAGTGGCGGTGAGACTGCCCGTAAAGTAGCAGTACTCCACAGCATTAGCATATGACAGATAACCGGCAATACCTCCGGCATACGATACCGCAGTGACCGAAGAGGATGAGCGTCCTGTTCCATGCGTGGTGATATTGACATAAGCCGCGCAATTATTGATGATATCTGCCGAACTGGTCTTGGTAATGCCCACTATGCCGCCTGCATATACGCGAGAATAAACGGCGGCAATATTGCCGATTGCAAGCAGCTCGCTCATACCCGTGCCGCGGCTTTCTCCGATGACCAACCCAGCGTAGAGAATATTCTCTCCGGTAGCGGGAGCGTTGATTGCCAAATCCCCTATAACACTGCAGTTTTTTATTACACTGGTGGTGGAGCGTCCTACAAGCGCGCCCACAGAGAATTGTGTTGTCGCATGAGTAATCTTGATATCGGGCTCAACAATGTTGACATTTTTTATCACAGCATCCTGAATTAGTCCGAACAGCCCTGCGGCAACATTCGTACCCGTACCGGACAATTTGGTAATTTTGAGGTTTTTGATAGTGTAGCCCCTGCCGTCATATACACCCTTGAAGATGTTGTTGCTTAAACCAATAGGTGTCCATTCTTGATTTTCTAAGTCGATATCGTTGGTCTGCTCATAATATATCGGAACAGAGATATCCTCGTTGTCCTCGTTCTTAACGGTACGCAACCCTGTCGAGATACGGGATAGTTCTTCGGGACTGCCAACGGTAATCGGATTGTCTATACTGCCGTCGCCCAACTTATAAACAAAGGTTTCGGAATATGAGGTGAACCCCCCTCTGACTTTTGCCCTCACCTTATATCTGTACTCGCCGGGATTGGCATGGTTAATTACATATTTTGTGTCGTTGACAGCGATTTCGTAACCGCTCACCTCGCTAAACATTATGTTGACATAATACTGCTCCGCGCCGCTAATCTCTTCCCATTGCAAGCGGGCGCCGGTCAAAGTAACCGCGCTCATCGGGCCTCCGATTTCACCAACGCAGCCTCCAGACAGCGCCGCAACGGATAATATCCACAGCGTAAATATCAATAATAACAGAGCTTTCACCTTTTTCATAATGTTTTCCTTTTGGCTACTATTATATTAAGAGTACCGCTAATTGTCAAGTTAAATAGTTTTCACAAGAAGCACGCGATAAGCTAAGTATGCGTAAGGATGCTATATTTAACAAAAGCGGCTGAAAGCCTTCAGCCGCTTATATTGATTGCCTAATTACTTGCGTCATCTTCCTTCAGGCGGGATATAATCATTCTTCGGCGGATGCTCTGTAGAATCGTTCTTGTACTGGTGCGCTGCATTGCTGCCATTCTCGCCCCTTTCCCTCTGTTCCATTCTTGAAAGCACATCCTCCGCAGTCATTCCTTTGAAAAGTAAATCCACTTCTTCTTTGTAGATTGTCTCCTTCTCGAACAGCAGCCTGACCATGGCTTCCATAATATCCCTGTGCTTATTTAGTTCGTCCAATGCTCTCTGATAGTTGCCGTCTATAATCTTCTTGACCTCGGCGTCTATTCTGTTCATCATATCATCGCTCAAATTCGACTGCTGACCCCATGTTTTGCCAATGAAAACCTCGTGGTCTGCGCCAAGATAAATGTTGCCCAGCTCAGAGCTCATGCCCCACTCGGTCACCATCTTGCGCGCAATCGCGCTCGCTCTTTGAATATCATTGCTTGCGCCTGTGGATATATCCTTAATGACTATCTCTTCGGCAGCTCTTCCCGAGAGCATCATGGCTATCATATCGTTGAGCCTGTTCTTTGATATATGGTTGTCGTCATTTTCGGGACGGGTCAAGGTGTAGCCCGCCGCCATGCCTCTCGGGACAATGGACACCTCCTGCACCTCATCGCAATACGGCAGCAATCTCGCCACAATCGCATGTCCGCTCTCATGGTAGGCAGTAATGCGCTTGTCTGCTTCGGTGACAATGCGGCTCTTTTTCTGAGGACCCATAATTACCTTGTTGATGCCCTCGAGTATGTCTTTCATAATTATAACAGAGCGGTTGTCACGCGCTGCAAGTATCGCCGCTTCGTTAAGGAGATTGGCAATGTCCGCGCCGGTGAAACCCGTTGTAATTCTTGCAATGGTCTTAAAATCAATATCTCCCGACAATGGTTTGTTTCTTGCATGCACCCTGAATATCGCCTCTCTGCCCTTGACATCGGGTATATGGACATATATCTGACGGTCGAATCTGCCCGGACGGAGCAAAGCCGGGTCAAGTATATCCGCGCGGTTGGTTGCCGCAACGATGATTATGCCGTCGTTAGCCTCGAAACCGTCCATCTGGACAAGTAATTGATTCAGCGTCTGCTCCCTCTCGTCATGCCCGCCGCCAAGTCCGGCGCCGCGCTGTCTGCCCACTGCATCGATTTCGTCAATAAAGACTATGCATGGCATATTACGCTTCGCCTGCGCGAACAAATCTCTTACTCTTGACGCGCCGACACCCACGAACATCTCTACAAAGTCACTACCGCTTATTGAGAAGAAGGGAACATTCGCCTCTCCGGCTATCGCCTTAGCGAATAACGTTTTGCCTGTTCCGGGAGGACCTACGAGCAACACACCCTTGGGTATTTTTGCCCCGACATTCAAAAATTTAGACGGTGAGCTCAAAAAGTCCACTATCTCTTTAAGCTCCTCCTTCTCTTCGTCAGCGCCCGCCACATCGGCGAACTTGACCTTGCTCTTGAGGGTGACATTAGCGCGAGTGGTGCCAAAGCTCATAGCCTTATTGCTCTCTGACATTCTCTGCTTGTTGAGTATGAAAAGGAAGAATAAAAGTAGCAGCGCTGCCGCAATTATCGGCAAGAAGTATTGCCACATACTGCCGCTTGCGGGGTTATCAAAAATTATCTGAACTGCCGCTGACGCTTCTTGCTGCTCGTTATATGCCAAAATGGTCTCCGGAACCTGGGTTCGGTGACTGATATTCAGCGTGGCATCCGCCTGCTTGGGAAACTTTGTGTCCGCAATACTAGAATCAGCATACAAAACATACATCTCATAATTGCCGCTGAAATATACTTTCGCCACCTTGCCTTCATTAAGCTTTGTAATAAATTCGTCGTAGCTCAACACTTCGGGTTTGTTATTAAAAGCCCCGAGCCAGTTGGCAATCATCAACGAACTAATTACAAGAACTACTATTATTATGGCGGTTTTCCATGTATTATTTTTCAAAAATAGGCCTCCGACTTACAAAATTATTGTGTATCATAGTCAGATAATTATAACACAATCAAAATTGTTTTTACAACACGAATAAATAATATTATAGGATTAACTTTCCGTTAAATACCGCTAAAAGTTAAAAATTAACTGATGCAGCCGCCGTCTGCGCCACAGCATGATTGCCCCTCATTACCACCGTCTTGCGATGGAGGCAGCCCTAACCCGCCTGACGGAATGTTGAGATCGTTGCGGTATGTCCACTTCATAATAATGGGAGCAGAAAACGATGTAATTAATATAAGGAGCAATACGAAAGGCATAATTTTGCCGTCTACAATGCCGTTCTCCACTCCCTTTTGTGTGCAGACCAGTACCACCTCGGCTCTCACCATCATGCCCAGACCAACGCGCAAGGCATCCTTAAAGCTATACTTGCATAACAAAGCCCCGGCTCCGCAACCGCCTAGTTTGCCGATGATTCCCACCGCAACATAGGCAAGACCGAACCACAGCATGTTCATGCTCAAACCGCTAAAAGTGGTATTTAGTCCGATGTTGGCAAAGAATACGGGACCAAAAACCATGTAACAGTTAATGTCTATTTTTCTGTCTATATATTCTTTGCTGTGTATCGAAGAAAGCATTAGTCCGGCAATATAGCTTCCGGTTATATCTGCTACGCCGAACCAATGTTCTGCTGCGTAAGCAAAGAAAAAGCATATCGCCAGGCTGAAAATAGGCACGCGCCTGTTGTGCGGCCATTTTTTGTCCAGCCATATAAAGACGCGCCTCACAATAAATCCTGCGGCGATTGCAGCAACGAAGAACAAGGCTGTCATAAGCAGCACCTTGAGAATTTCTTGAGCGCCCTGCGTCTCTTTCATCCCGATAATCACCGAGAGCACGATAATGCCGATAATATCGTCCAATATGGCAGCCGAAATTATTGATGCTCCCGCCTTGCTGTTGAGCTTGCCCATTTCCTTCAGCGCGGCAACCGTAATGCTTACCGATGTAGCCGTCAATATGACACCGTAAAACAGATTGGTCAGCATTTTGTCATATGTCATGCCCGCAAATCCGCCGTTGAAAGCAGCCGCAACTAAAAACCCCAGTCCGATAGGCACAACAACGCCAAAAAGCGTAATGACCGTCGAAGCCTTGCCGGTCTCCTTGACTTGCTTGACATTTGTCTCAAGTCCGGCAGAGAACATTATGAGAACAACGCCGATTTTGGCAATGAACGACAGACCGTCCATTACCGAGTCAGCGAATATAGTTTGATTAGGAATGTATTTAATTAGTCCCAATAATATGCCGGCAAGCAACATGCCGATAACCTGAGGTATGCCGATTTTTTTGCTAAAAATACCAAGTATCTTTGAGACCAGCAATATCAATGCCAACGGTAGCAATATCTTATAGTACTCCATATGCCCTCTTCCTGTGCTTTAAGCTCGTGCTTAATAACAATTTATGTGCGCACTTGTGAAGTGTGTACCTTGACCGTATTATAGTACTATTATTTTGCGTAGTCAACAAATTATCAAAGATTATTATGTCGGTAACATGTACATAAAAAACAGTCCTAGATTTAGGACTGTTATGTGTCGAAGTCTTTGGCAAAGATAGTTTTGCAATGTTGAAACAGCAGTTTATTTTGCCGCTTTTCCAAGGATCCTTACCTTGTAGTTATACAGGCGCGCGATGGGGTTGTAGGATTCTTTTGACTTTCTCAGTCCGGGATTGCCCAAATCATCTTCCCGATTAATATATACTATACCTTCGGCATTGGAAGCGGCATAACTGTTATTGAGTATTTCGTGGGTTCCAACATAATCTCTGCTTCCCTTTTCGATATGGACATACAGCATATCGCCGATTTTGGCGCCGACAGTAAAGCCGATAACTTTTCCTTTGACATAGAGCACGCCGCCGGTTAAGCCCAGCTCCTCAAAGGAATCAAGCACCTTTGCCGCGCGGCATTTTTCGTAGTTGTCGGACGAATTGAATTCAGTGCACTCTTTATCTATCTCGATAAATTCTCTCATGAAATCCTTAATATATGGCACCTGCTCTTTTGTCAGCCGTTTGTACTCGTAATCGGGGTTTTCCCTCTTAAATCGGGAGATATAATTGCGCTTAGCATGAAATTTTTTACCTTTAAGTTGTATTAAATCCTCAGCCAGATAAATGTAGTCAAAGTCGCTTTCCTGCTTTTCCGAGGTAAGGTCGAAATAACGGCTCATTTCCATAACCACCGAGTGAGGCACGAAAAATACTGCCTCATGCCCCTCGCCCCTTGCATATTCCAGCACCTTTGGCACGCTCTCGTCAAGTCTGCCGCCGAGCGGCATGCCAAAAATTGTCTCGTCTTCCCATATTTTTTGCTTGAAGTAAAATACCCCGTCCTCAATACAGTATCTAGCACCGATAAAATCGCTCCACATATACAGCACACAGGGCGTATAAATACTGTTTTTGTGCGTCCACAACTTGAGATATGGAGCAATATCGTTAATAATACTTTCTTTGTCTATTTCTCTAAATTCCAACACCGCTTGCGACTCCTGCTTCGTATATCAAAAATAGAATTATTGATGCCGAAATAATGTTAAGTACTACAAGTATGGGCATAAATACTCTAAAATACCACTTGTATGTCTTGTGACGGAATATCAGCATAGCCAACAGCTCTCCTATACCGCCGGACAGACCGGCTATCAAAAAAAGTAAAACCTCCTTAATACGGGGTTCTTTATTTTTCATTCTGATTTTGTCGGCACGAATAAGCAAAAAGCCAACAATATTAATAATAATCACAAAAGCAAGCGCGCTTTCAAAAGTTATCATGCACTATCTCCAGAAGATATATATTAATAATAAGTGCTTATCGGCATTTTGTCAAGGAGTACCTTATCGCGTAGCCTCTCTTTTTACGGATTATCATTACATAATGCGAAAAGCGCTATGTTGAATCGCGTACGGGTTGTACTTACTCTCTTATAACAGTTAGCGTTCGGCAGCGGCGCATTCGGCTAAGGCTTTTGCGCCTTTTCCCTCACCAGCGCAAAAACAACCTGTTGGGACAGGTTGTTTTTGTGCATAGTTTTCTGGGAAGACAAATACCTTATTTCTTGGTGAAGCTGGTATTTGTGCACTTAGGGCAAGGCGGCATCTTGTCCTGTGTATCAAGTCTTACATCGGTGCCGCAATTTGTGCAGGAATAACTGCCATTGCCGGGCTTCTCTCCGGTATGAAAATACTTAGCCATGAATATCCCTCCTTTTGTTGATACTAGTATTTTGCACCGAAAAATTAAAAAAATACATAGCCATTGTTTTCTGCCGGAAGGGATTTGAAGTAAAATATGTGTCCTTGTAGCTAATGCTCTCTCTTAAAAAGCGCAGCTGTCGGGATGTGAGCCCAAACGCCCCACACTGTCGATACTATCCAGCTTTTTCATATCTTCATTGTCCAGAAAAAAATCAAATATGTCAGCGTTTTCAATTATCCTTGACGGAGTGACCGACTTGGGCAAAGGCGCGTAGCCTTTTTCAAGGCACCATCTCAGCAAAACCTGCGCTCCTGTTTTCCCGTGCTTCGCGGCAACTTCAATAAGCTTGGGTTCTTTGAATGCTTTGCCCTTGCATATGGGACTCCATGCCTCAAGCACTATGCCCATTTCTCTGCAGTAATCCACAGTCTCCTGCTGATGATAGCCCACATGCAGCTCTATCTGATTGACCATAGGCATAATCTGCTGTTGCTCTTCTAGGGTCTTTAGATGCCGCACAAGAAAATTGCTCACGCCGATTGCTTTCACCGCGCCTGCTTGGTATAACTCTTCCATCGCGCGCCATGATTCCTGCATTTCCTTAGGATAGCTGGAGCGGAAGTCGTAAGCGACAGGCCAGTGAATAAGGTACAAATCCAAATAATCAGTCCTAAGCTTTTTGAGTGAAAGTTCGAATGCTTTGAGCGCGCGGTCCCTGCCTTGGTCGCAATTCCAAAGCTTGCTGGTAAGAAAAATATCCTTGCGCGCTACTCCGCTTGCTCTCATTCCTTCTCCGATACTTTCTTCATTATCGTATACTGCGGCGGTATCGATATGGCGATATCCGGCATTGAGCGCGGCAACCACACCGTTAACGCAAATATCTCCGGCCGGTGTCCTCCACGAGCCATACCCTACGCAAGGCAAGCCTAGTCCGTTATGCATATAATAGCAATCAGTCAAGCTTTTCATAATTACCTCCGCTATTGTTTTTTATTATAATAAAGCCTATTGCGTTGTTAGTCAATATTGTGCCAAAGGACGTTAATTCCAAGGCGCCGCCATTCCAGTAACCCTTTCGCCGAGACGGTTAGCCCAGTTTTCGGGATATCTTGAAAAATACGAAATGCCTTTTTCTTTGCGCAAAGCACGATATTTTTTTGCATTACACCATATGAAAGAAGGTATGCCTACCGCAAAAAGATACGCAGGGCCCAAAATAAGTGACTGGATTGTATGCCCGTATTCATGGACGCTTGTAGATTCTATCCTATCCTTTTCGCGCAGTCCGTTGATGAAAATAAAACAACCGAAGCTTATTCCGCCCCAATTCTCGCCTTTGCTTTCCACAAGGACAATCCTTGAGCCAAAAAATTTGACCTGCTTTTCCTTGCGGAACCGTAAGAAGATAGCAAAGCCGATAAGATTTTGGAGAAAGCCCCATGTGGATTGAATAAAATAATATAGAAAAGCCTTAAAATATCTCATACTCACCTCTTTGAACAATATTATAACATATTTTTTTTGTGCATGATAGCCGCTATGCCGTTTTTGTTGCCTGAGCTGATTTTTGCGCTACACTGAAAAAGGTATTGCAAGCATGCGAGAATAATGCTACAATAATGGTAACTTAATACGGGTTTGCCAAGGGAAGGCGGTTTGACTCCGCCACAGCCCCCGCTACTGTAAGGCCAGTCGCACAAGACCACTTCACGGGAAGGTCGCGAAACAAATATTGTTGCCTGAGTCAGGATACCAAAGCACCCCGATAATTCATTACTCTCGGAGGGAGAGAAGTGTCGGCGAATTGTTGCATACCTTTTCTTTTTTCGATAAGAAAAGGTATTTTATTTTGGAGGAAATATAGATGAAAAAAACGAATTGCTTTTTGCTCGCTGTGGTTGTTATCCTACTGTCTATCAGTCTTTTTGCTTGCGATAACATGCCGGTTGTCCTTGCTCCTGCCGCCGAAGTTATAGCTATCCCCGGCGAAAGCTTTGACAGTGTTGCTGACCTGCTGATTTTGCTGGATTCTCAAGAAAAAATCACATTAGAGTACAGCAGCGATTTGGTATACGGAATGATGATTATTTCTATTAAAGGACAACAGAAAGAACTAATATCTGATCCTGCGGCATCAACATTTATATCGATATATTTGAGCACTGATGACATAGCGTATATCGACGCAACAATTACTCCGGTCATCTATGACGGAACTACATTCTATTCTTCCGCTATGGGAGTTTCTTCGCTCCCGGTGCTTGACGGTGTCGCTTATCTGCTTTGCACCGTGACATTCGGCGAAAACTGGACATCGGTAATCAACGAAGACGCCTTTATACTGCTGGAATAAGACCGATGACGCGCCAAAAATCAATTAAGGACATAACATTGACCGCAATACTTGCCGCAACTATATTGGGCGGCAAGTATGCCCTTGCTTTTGTACCCAATGTGGAGATTGTGACCCTTATGATTATGGTGTATGCTTATGTCTTCGGAGCAAAAATAACGCTCGCGGATACTTTGATTTTCGTTACGGCAGAGATAATTATATTCGGTTTTAATACCTGGGTGATAGCGTACTTGATATATTGGCCTATGCTAGCGATTCTTTCTTCATTAGCGGCAAAGCTTGTCCTTTCACGGCACGATGCGGCTTCGCGAGAAAGCACGCCGGCACGTTTATTGACGCTTGCTGTATATGTTTCGCTGGCGGTAATATGCACCGCTATGTTCGGAGTAATATCGAGTGTTGTGGATGCCGTAGCAGGCTATGCGAAAACAGGCTTCTCTTTCGAAAAGTTGTTTTTGACAATTTATTTGCGAGGCGTAACCTTTTATTTAATTCATGTGATATCGAACAGCATAATAGTTGCCTCATGCTTTTTGCCGCTCTCCAAACTGCTTTGCAAATTAAGTGACACTTATTACGGCAATTTTTCCAAAATAATTACATAAACCACTGCTTAGCATCTACCGTCGGCGCTTATTTTTTTGCAGACTGACAATACACTGCAAATGCAAAGCAAGCTATCCAGCTTGACTATGACAGTTTTCGACTCGACTGGTTATAAAATATTTGACATATAAGCCCTTACAAAAAAATGCCGCCGAGGTATCCCTTGGCGGCATTTTTACATTAATGGTTAACCTTATTCGCCTACTGCCTGCGCGGCCGCATTGCTTAATGCTGCGCCGTCCCTTTCGTCAAGCGATTTTGCCTTGATTATGTCAGGTAACTGCAGTCCTGCCATGTTGAAAAGGTCTGTCATCGGGGGAAGTGACTTGAGTAATCCCGATAAAAAGTTAGCTGTGGAATTATTTTCCTTACCGCCGTTCTCCCATACCGTGATTTTGTCAATCTTAAGATTCTTGATGGCTTCAACCTGCGTTGATACCAATGCCTCTATCTTGTCGGCTATCATCAGCCTCATTGCATCAGAAGGATTGCCCTTTGCCGCATCTACTATCGAACTAAGACCAGCCGCCTGACTTGAAAGAATTGCTCTGATACCCTTTGCTTCGGCCTCCATCTTGGCGAATATCGCATCCGCATCACCGCGTGCGCGCCGTCTTGCCTGCTCTGCCTCCGCCTCGGCTTCCAATTCTTTACGGCGCTTTTCGATCTCCATTTTGACAATTACATCCGCCTCAAGTGTAGCCTTCTCTCTTGCCGCCCTTTCTAGCTCTGCATCTTTCTCCGCCTCGTAGGACTCTTCGAGCGCTTTCGCCGCCTGTATTTTTTCTGCGGCGGTTGCTTTTTTCAACGCCTCGGCTTCTCTCTCGCGAAGAATTGCCTGAGCGTTGGCTATCTCTGCCTTCGCGGCATTCTCGCCCTTAATTGCTTCTGACTCGGCTACTGCGACATTAACTCTTTGCTCACGCTCGGCGTTTGCCTTACCTATTGCTCCGTTTTTGTCCGCCTCGGCAACAGAGATCTTAGCAGCATTGATAGCTTTTGCCGCCGCTTCTTTACCCAGCGCGACGATATAGCCTGATTCGTCGTTGATATCTGTCACGTTGACGTTGATGAGGCGCAAACCGATTTTCTTAAGCTCGCCCTCGACGTTGCGTGATACCGCTTCAAGAAATTTGTCACGGTCGCTGTTGATGTCCTCGATATCCATTGTCGCAATTACAAGACGCAACTGACCCAATATTATGTCTTTTGCAAGTTCTTGTATCTCGCTGAGCGTCAATCCCAAAAGCCTCTCCGCCGCGTTTTGCATTACGCCTGATTCAGTGGATATGCCAACCGTAAAACGGCTGGGTACATCGATACGGATGTTTTGACGCGAAAGAGCGTTTCGCAAATCCACGCTTATAGATATGGGCGTGAGGTCTAAAAACGAATGCGCCTGAAGCACTGGGATAATGAAGGCCGCGCCTCCGTGGATACATCTTGAAGAACGGTAGGTTCCGTCGTCGTTTTTGGATATTTTTCCGTATATTACCATTATCTTATCCGAGGGACACTTTTTGTACCTCGCAAGAAACAGTAGCAACGCTGTTGTTACTATAACAACTATTACTGTAATCACTAATGCCGCAATTCCGCCTGGACTCATATTTACCTCCTATTTGCTCTCATCTTCGAGTGGAGCCACTATTAGTATGCCGTCTACCTTATCAATTACTTTAACAATTTCACCTGTTTTTATTGGTCTGTCAACATTGCTTCTTGCGTTAAGGTCAATAAATCTGTCTTGAACATTCATAGCAATCTTGCCCACTCCCTTAGGCGGTATAGTGAGATAGACCTCGGCAGTCTTGCCAACTGCATACGCGGTGTTGATATTGCCTGATGATTGCATTTTGTACAGCCCGCGGTAAAGGTACCCCACACCGATCAGCGCAATCACTCCGCAAACCACGGCCACAAGAAGCACCAGCGCAATGTGTATCCCCGCAAGGTTCATTCCAAGACCCACCCAGCCGCCTATTGCGAAGAACGCCAATATTCCCTTAAGTGTGAAGAACCCTACCTCGGTACCCGCTGATGCGTCTTCGACATCTCCAACGCCGCCGTCAGGACCAAAGCCGTCCACATCACCCAAGGAGCCGCCGGCAAAGCCGATGATAAGGAATATGAGCTGTATTGTCATTGCAACGCTACTCGCAAGACCCAAGCAAAACATAATTTTGCTTAGCAAATCCATACTCTCCCAAAATGCTGCCATAAACACCTCCTAAGCCCCACGGGCAGTCCTTATAATAGTATGCTCCGGGTACGCAGTCCGTTATTAGATATATAGTATTGCCACGGCAATCGAGAACTGCGCCGCATAATACAAAACATGGTTGATAATTATCATAACCTTGCTGTCCTTGCCGTCAAAGTATGTCATGGACAACACAAGATCCGACAAAAGGAACAAAATCGAGCCCACAAGGAACAATATAAGGTCCGGACCCACACTCTTCTCAATAATGCACGCCGCGCCCGCAACGCACATAAATATGGTCAGCAAAAATCCGTATGAGATGCTCGGGATAAGCCATTTGCCGAATTTCATCTTCATCACAAAAATGCTCAGACCGAATATCGCCGCATTGATACCGACGCCGACTAATATTGCCCATCCGCTGAAAGCATACAGCATGGAAATCGCAACGATGTATAGGATGTGCCCTATACCGAAGCACGCCATACCCGCAAAGGTATAGGTGTCGCTGTCTTTAATCATTTTTTGATATGTTATCTTAAGGTCAAGGGTAATATCTCCGACCAGTCCGAGGACAAGACCCATGATTATTAATGCCGCAGGTACAACTATTCTGTCATACGACACTGTGTTGTTCTCGCCGAAAGCGGCAAATGCCGTAGCGATAAAAAACAAGCTTGCAAGAGTCTTAATTACGGTAGCAAGAGGACTCCCGTTTTTGTCCCTGAGCACAAGGAATCCTATGAGACTGAGAATGCCTAATGCCAACAAAATGTATGTTACCATGAAAATTTCCTCCTAAATTATATACTGTAGAGATAATTATATCAAATCCATTGCTTTTTTTCAATGCTTTGCCCACTATTTTTGCAAAGTTATTGGGCATTTTGGATATTTTGGGCAATAATGGTCTCCGCAACACGCAATCCGTCAACCGCCGCGCTCATTATTCCGCCCGCATAACCGCATCCCTCGCCGCATGGGTAAACAAACGGGCTGTTAAGACTCTTCATGTCTGCGCCTCTCAGCACCCTTACGGGACTTGAGCTTCTAGTCTCAACACCGGTCAGCACGGCATCCTTCGAGTCATATCCGTTGATACTCCGCCCAAAGCCCTTTATCGCCCCTGCAAAAGCCTTAACTGTGCTGTCATTAAAGAAGCTGTCAAGCCGCGCAAATCTCACCCCCGGCCGGTATGTGGGCGCCACCTTCCCTAGGGCTGAGCTCTTCTTACCGTTCACAAAATCTCCAAGAAGCTGGCATGGCGCAAAATAGCCGCCGCCTCCCGCTTCATAAGCCATTTTTTCCAATTTTTGCTGATATTTTATTCCGTCAAAGCAACCTTCTCCGAAGTCACGCGGCGATACTGAGGCAAGCAGCGCGGCATTGGCATTTCTGCCTTCGCGCGAATAATTGCTCATGCCGTTGGTTACCACCGTCTCCTTCTCGGACGAGGATGCGATAACATAGCCTCCCGGGCACATGCAAAAACTGTATATCGTACCGTGAGGGGTATGGCTGACCAATTTGTAATCCGCGGGGCCAAGCGCTTTATGTCCGGCATAGCTGCCGTACATAGCAGTGTTGATATCACCTTGCAGATGTTCGATTCTTGCGCCGACTGAAAAAGCTTTTGCCTCCATTGCCAGACCTTTTT
>CAYTUT010000007.1:0-20545 GCA_964441295.1 uncultured Christensenellaceae bacterium
GTTAATTTCGGTCTTTGAAAGTTCTTTGCTCAAAATTAACGGGCAATGGCTGAACCCGCTTGATACAGGGCTTAGCCATTGCCCGTTAATTTTGAGCAAAGAACTTTCAAAGACCGAAATCGGGGTAATATTCACCGTAACACCTGCGGGCTGAGTCAATGAGTAATTATCCTTGTCTAAGCCGACAAGAAGAATATTGGTTGTTACGCTCTTGTTGTTGCCCGAGTCAGGGTCTGCCATTTCGCCGTATGAAGTGTTGAAATCAATATTTACATCATCTCCCCCAACCAAGTTAAGTAATGAGATAGTCGGGAATACCAGCCTTACCATAGTATCTCCGTTGTAAGGACGGTCTTCGGCGGATATCGGAGCCGACAGCGTCAGCGTTCTTTTGTAGATATCAACGGTTAGGGACGGCTGTATCAAAACATAGTTGCGCGCATTGGCTCCCGATAAGGTCATGTTGGTTGTAACGGGCTTGTTATCGCCTGCAGTCTTATCGAGCATAGTACCGACGCCAAGCTGCAAAACTACATCGGGGTCGCTGAACGGATCGTCATATATATACAGCTCACCGCTGCTTAATGTCACAGCGAGCGATCCATTGTATACTCTGGACACCGCGGTAGAGCCGCGCACATTAAGTTCACGCGGGATGATATACATAATAGCGGAGAAAACCATGTATTCATAGTTGCCGTCAGTATCCTCAAGCGATATTAATACAGGATACTGACCCGCATTGGTCTGTTCTGAGGTCAAGTAAGTTGCGACAAACGTAGGCTCATAGGTCACAGGGTCACTGCTTGGCTCTTTCCAGCGCAAAGAAATGTTTTTCGGAGTTCCGTCGTAGACGATAGCTATAGAGATCAGTCGATAGATGTCTGCAAAAGAAGCTTTTGTAACCGTAACATCTCCATGAACATATTTGAAAGTGTAATTGTCCGCGCTTCCACCTGAGACATATATAGGATATACGCCTACCACCGCGCCCTTAGTAGGCTGTGCCGAAAGGACAGGAATATCGTTGAGAACGCCGAGCCCTTCTCCGTTTTTGAATCCCGAAACAGTGTACCCGACTTCGGCGATCTCCTCTCCGTATTTGTAAGATGCCGATACAACAGAGAATGTCAGTAATGCTTTATTGATAGTGTATGAGCCGTTGACCGTTGTCACATTGAGATTGGGGTCGGGCGCACAGGTAACAGTAATGGGATATGTGCCGGCAGCGTATGTGACCGCGTTGCCTGCGTTGACAGAGCAGGCAAATTCAGCGTTAATATAGGCTTGCAATGCCGGAATCAGCGCGGTATTCGTCGCCGAGTAGTGCAAAGAGATTGTCTGATAAGCGTCACCGTATGTAACCACCGGAGAATTAGACCCGACAGTGATGTTGGCCTTGTTGATAGTGAGTCTTGCGGTGGCGGTATATGAGTAGTAATTATTGTTGTCGGGTATAAACAGCACTGCATTGTATACGCCTACCGCGGTAGGCTCGGTCGCGCTGTCGTTATAGGTAACGGTATACTGCTCGGCAGTAGTTGAGGGAACGATAGCTTTGGGTGTCCCGTTGAAAACGGCGGTAACACTTGCAAACTGCACTCCCGTACGGTCAGTCTTCTCTATAATTAGATGGTATCCGCTGACAAGAACAAAGAAATAGTTGTCAGCTTCTCCGCCCTGCAGAGTCACATAATATTCGCCGGCATCGTCGCCCCTGACCGCATCGGTGTTTGCAAGAGGCTGTGACAAAAGCACCGACCAATCCTCTCCCGACACAAAGCCCGTATAGACCAAGGTAAAGGCAGGAATCGCCGTGTCATAAGGAATACGCGCTTTTTGCACCGATACTATTAATTCGGCTTTTTCGACAGTGTATACCCCGTTTGTTTTCACAACATCAAAGTTATTTTCGTCAGCAACGGTAACAGTAATAGGATATTCTCCCGCCGCGGCAAGAGGAGCGCAAACAGCAAGAGCGCCGAGCGAAGAAGGAACCGAGGCAAGCGCCTGACCGAGAGCGTCAAAGTAGCTTAGGGTGAAGGTATCAATCAGCTCCTCTCCATAGACAGAGCTTTCGTTTTGTGCGGCAACCCGCACGAACATTTTATTGATTATAAGCGTTGCGTCAAGGCGCAAGTTCTTATAATTTGCTCCGCCTTCTACTTCGGCATAGATGGGATAAGTCCCCGCCGAAATTGGCGCCTCAACAGACGGAGTGCCGGATTTTACATAATATACTACATAATCGAAAGAGGTATCGACGATGACAACCTTTGCCGTTCCGTCGTAAGTTGCGGTTACATTGCTGAAAGAAATACCCGTAATATCCGCCTTATTGATAATAAGATCTGCGGCAAGCTGCAATACATTGTAGTTATTGCCCGCATCTATTTTTGACAATATACGATAGGTGCCCGCGTTGGTTCTTGTCAGCGAAGGCTGCCAGTCAGGCTCGGGAGCGTCTATCGCGTAGGATATTACCGTGCCGTCGGGCACAGAACCCTGCACAGCCAAAGAACGCGCACCGCCGTTGTAAATATAGGTGGCGCCGTTGAGAGAAAGCCCGGTCAAGTTGGCCTTTTCTATATACAATGTGCCGGCGCCCTCGGGAGACGGATCTTCGGGGTCAGCGTTAGGCTGGGGAAGGAAGGAATAGTTGTGCGCGCTTCCTGCTGTGGTGATTATAATTTTTTTGGTGTAAGTTCCGGCGTTTGTCGGGATAACCGCATCTTCGTACCCTGCGACAGGCGCAATAAAATCTCTTGCGCTAACCGGTGATTCGCCCGCGATAAAGCCCGTAACCGTTACTGTGAATGCAGGCAAGACAGCGCCGTAAGTCATGTATTTGTCGTCGGCCTGCATATAAAGCACCGCTCTTGTAATCTCCAAGGTAGCGACAAGCGCGTCATCGCCTGTCAGATTATTATAGTTATTGCCGCCCTCAATGGTTGCAACAACCTCGTATATTCCGACATCCTTTGCGTCAACATTGGATACGGGAATTTTGACCTCCCCCTCAATGCGGAAATAGGCATATGTGGGCTCATCAAGTCCCAGGGCACCCCAGTCAGGGACAGCATTCTCGCTGTCAAGTATTTCCAATGTCTGGGTTGCTCCGGTATAGGTGCTGTTGAGCTTGTCGCTAAGCGAGTATTGAGCGGTCAAGTTGGCTTTTTCGATAGTATAATCCGCCGACAGGCAGCCTATTGTTCCTTCGGCAGTCGGCTTTGCGTAATAGTAATAGACGCCTGCGTTTATTGGAGCGGCAACATTCAAGGCGTATTCCGTCCCGTTAAAGGTCTCTCCGTAATAGTAAACCTTGAAGCCTCCCTCATACGAGTCAGCCGAAAGCTCTATATCCTGCGCGACATCTTTTTCGTAGGAGTATGTTTTGTCTGTCGGCATAATTTGGATATAGGTGTATTTTGATTGGAGCGTAGGATAACCGTTTTCTACCATTGTTCCGTATGCCCAATAATTACCGTGCGCATTGAGAGTGTATGTAAGGGAAGTTTTGCCGGTCAAGTCGTCTACCAACTCAGCCGCGCCAGGGATATCGCTTGTGTCGTCGTAATTGCCGAATGCACCTATAACATTAACTGCCTGGTTGTCCACAACATCAAAGTAGAAATTGTTGGCAAAAGCAACCATCGAGGTCCCCGCGATGTGACCGATATAGCACGAATCATCAAGCGGATCGTCTTTCTCAATAACACTGCGGTTAAAAGAATATTGAATATCGCCTTCTGACAAATCTCCCGCAATTCCGCCTCCCGAGTTAATCGCTGTAATTACTCCGATAGAATAGCAATGCGAGATGGTTCCGCCTGCCTGAATGCCGGCAATGCCGCCCACAACGCCGCCACTGATTGTAGCCGCGCTGCTGCACGCAGTTATTGCGCCCGAAGGCAGGGACCCGACCACGCCGCCGACAAAGTTTTTGCCGTTAATTGTCCCGTATGTATGCACATTTGATATTGTACCCTCACAGCTGCCGCCCAAGATACCGGCGTCCGCCAAAGTACGGGTCGAATTGATAGCCGCATAGACTTTGAGATTGCTTATCCTGCCCGCTCCAGAAATCTGATAAAACAGACCCACGAACCGGCTGGAGGAAGTAATGGAAAGCCCCGCGATAGAGTAATTTTTGCCGTCAAAACTTCCGTTAAAGACAACCTGAAACCCCGCAAAGCTGACTGTGGTTAAGTCTATATCCGCGACCAATTCGGCATAGGAAGAACCGAAATTGACCTTTTCGCCCCAGGCCACCAGTCCTTCCGCATCGGATATTATGTACGGGTCTTCCACGGTACCGCTTCCGCTGATGCCCGGCGTAGAAATCGCGCGCGCAGTCGGGTCAAGTCCGTATGCAAATATCAAGCAAACGGCGAGAGCAAGAAAAAGCACAAAGAACAAAGAAGTTTTTTTATTAAGAATGTTCATAAAAGTTTAGCCTCCGATTACTGCCTGCGGCAGGAAAAAGTTTTGTAAAGTGATTATTAGCAACCCACAGCCAAAGAATACCCTGCCGCCTGTATTAATAATTGCAACAAGCAACAGCCCTATGGCAAGCGGACACGATTGTTATGGCGCCATATCCCGCACAGTCTTTACATAACCGACACAATCCGGATATGCTATGTCGCTAGGATAATATGTCGCCTCCTCCGTATTATCAAGGATAATATTAAGGCAGGTGTCAATGTGGCCTTGCAGTACCGATGCAATATCATCAAGGTCGGCGGTATCGCTCTTCGCGACAGCAAACAGCAGCTCCAGCTCTTCTGCATTGAGCATGTTGAACATATACAATGAATCAAAGGAAGATGCAGGGTCTGCATCCGTAAGCAGGGATACATAAGCAATATCGGGGAACAAGCTTACATCACCGTTGGTAAAGAAAGTACTGAAGTCAACAGCGCCCGATACTATTATATAGTCGGTCCCTGCAAGGAAAGAGAATCCATCAGAGGACGCGTCGTTATACGCGGTCTCCCAAAAATCAAGAACCGTTGGATCGGTATTTGTGGATACAAACAGCGCTTGCTCGCACTCTATGTCAAAGCCGCTGCCGCTCATATTGCCAAGCATGTGCGCAAAATAACGGTCTGTAGTATATGCGGTAACCTTGCCCAACGCAGGGTCGTTGAACGAGTAATCCGGAGTAGCGTCAGAATCTTTGGGATTACCGATAAGCTTGTCGGCAATGTCCGGATCGTGCAGC
Source organism: uncultured Christensenellaceae bacterium (assembly GCA_964441295.1). GTDB lineage: Bacteria > Bacillota > Clostridia > Christensenellales > CAG-1252 > SACC01. Next base: position 5,228 of record CAYTUT010000007.1, read on the forward strand.
TTAACTATCATGCTCTGCATGGTCAGCGCGGTAGCGGCAGCGGTATTTTCGTCCAGTGTGGTATCCGAAATGATGCCGTATATTGACTTAAACTCAATATAGCCGACACCATCCTCTCCCGCTTCCTTAGATACGGGGCTGTCCGCATATGTCTTATATGTCACATTAACGCCCGAAGTAAAGCTCTCAAGCGCGGTTTTTACCATGTTGCTGATATTGTCGCTGACATCGCCGGTATTGAAGGCGTTGAAGTTGAGCCCGAATGCGGATAACTGAGAGAGATTGTATGACAGATTGATAGTGTTGCCAGTAGCTATTGCGAAGCTGTTGGTCACAAGCTGTGTCGAGTATTCGAATCCGCCCAGACCGTCCTCAGTCCTTGTTGTGAATGAAGTGATATAGATGTAATCCGGAACAGCGTTGCCCGCTCCCGCGGTGAAATATGCTCTTGAAGTAATCTCAAACACTAGGTTCGAACCCTCGTCCAGGTACATTTTGAGAGATTCAAAGACAACATCCATATTTGCCGAGGAAATGCTTTCGCCCTTTTCGGCAAGTATTGCAGCAAGCGCCCTGTCCGAGAGCCTTGCCTTGTACTGAGCGCCGTCAAAGTAGTATAATCCCATGCGTTTTGGTGTGCCCGGATCAGCGGATAGATCTCCTGTGAAATTGAAGTAGGTCGAATTAATGCTGCTGAATATCGTACCTGCGTAGAAGTCGTCAACAGACGGAGTAGCCTTGAAGTAATAGTAGTCCGTGAGCGAAGTGAAGAAGTACTCCTCGTCGCCTGTTTGATAACGGTTATCGTTGTATACGCTGATACCGTCCTCCGAATTAATATTCTGCGCCTCTGCAGGATGGTTGCCGAATACTCTTAAGCGCGCGGCAAGATCTCCTGGGTCGGTCGCTCCCGTAAGGTAGCCCGTGGGGTCTCCCAAATCTGCTATTTTGCTGCCTTCGCCGTCAACGGTATAATCGTGCATATCGCAATAGTCGACAATATAGGTGAAAAAGTCGGGAAGTCTAATATAACCGCCGTCTAAATCTTCGCCGTAAGTCACGCCTTTGATATTGCGCAACTGGTCAAATCCGTTTTTAATGGCGTCGACTGCGTTTTGCTTCAAGTCATTCTCGTTAAAGCCCGCCATTCCAAAGCCCATTGACGAGCTCATCTTGTCAAGCCGCGCAAAGAAGTCTTTTGTCTCCTCCTCAGTCATGCCGTTGATATAGAGGACGATGTCCTCGGCATTAAGGCTGTCGGGATCAGTCATCAGCAGATCCATATCCATAACAAGCGTAACGAATAAGTACTCCGGCAGAATCTCGGACGGCTCCTCTCCCGGCGCGGGAGCAGGTGAGCTAAGATATGCCTGCAGACTTACAAGCAAATAACTTGTGCCCGAATCTGTAAAAATTCTTGTTTGGACGATTATAGCATAATCCCCGTTAGAGCCGAGAGATATGCGCTTTGTGCGCTCACCGCTTACAGGGTCGAGCTCTCCGCTTGATTCGTATATCAATTCCGCAAGAGATTTGTCGCTCATGCGCACCGAGAAAGTAATCGGATTGTAAGGAAGCGTATCATAATAGATACCGGGGTATGCCGCATCGGAGCCCTTGAAGTTAAAGGTGTCGGTATCAAGCGAAGTAAAGAATCCGCCGTCCGACAAGAGGCGCGCCGCGGTAATCCTGTTGTCCTGATTGATGTAGTAGAAGCGGTTAAAATCATCGACAAAAGCATCCGAATCACCCTCGTCGAACAAGTTGTCAAGGTAGACAACGCCAGTTGAGTTGGAGGGGTCATACTCCTTGTCGGGACGCCTGCCGAACTCCTGCAGCCTCTCGCGAAGCGCCAAATCATCCGCATAATCAGATGCATACAGAGGATCTTCCTTGTTGGAGAGCTTGTTGATTGTATTAAAGACATTGGCGAGCACCATAATGTTGATAACATCCGTATCAGCGCAGGTCCCTTCGCCGTATATCTCGTTAAGCGAATCCTTTATTGCGTCAAAGGCAGGGTCGGATTCGGATAATTCCATGTGGTATGCAATATTAATATTGCCCTCGATATTTAAGAACGCCTGCTCCATTGCCGATTCTATCTCTGAGGTAATAGAGCTCGTATCGAATGCGTTTTGACCGGTAAGCAAACGAATTAATTTGTAAAGGTTTGAGTTAGCCTCTTCCTCCATCTTGTTGACCGAAACAACGGTTGTAAAGCGCGGACTTTCTACAGAATAAGAGTCAGAATAGACCAGTACCGATGCCGTGACATATATCAAATCCGGCAAAAAACCTTCAGCAGAGAGGCCGTCTCCTTCCTCCGCGGGCGCCGGTGACGAATCTTTGAGATGGGCAATCAGCTCAAAATCAATGTAGAGATTGCCGTCCTCAGAGCGCATAACCGCGTTGATAATGGATAGCTTCTTGAGCATGTCGCCGCCTTCGCCCGCAGGAGCGGCACCCCCGCCCAGCTGTTCGAGCTGTCCGCTGCTGATTAAAAGTGCGGCAAAAGCATCGCCGGTCATTGGAACAGAAAGCATATCAATGTGTCTGCTGTCTGCATAAAGTCCCGAGGCCCCCGTGAAATTAAGAGAGCTCGCCGAGAACATTGAACCGATTTGTTCCGAATTAAATAGGGACGCTGTGTTAATTTGCTCTTTCATATAGTAGTTGTTGCTAAGCGCCGTGAGGAACAAATCGCCGACTTCAACATTATAACGCTCGATAACATATACCGCCTCGGGAGAAGGGATCTCGCCTGTATCTATCACCTCAATACCCGAGTCGTAAATTCCCTTGAAAACGCCGTACACATCGTCAGCGCTCATCTCGTCTTCTAAAGACTCTGCCTTTTCATTGATAATGCCGCTGATAACTTCGTATATGCTCGGCAAAACAAGCTTGCCTTCGGCAATACGCAGGGTCGCTTTCAGGCTGGATTCGATAGTGTTGAACATCGTGTCCATCATCTCCTCCACTTTGCCAAAAATCTCTGTCAAATCAAAAGGAGTGTTCTCTTCGGGGTTATCGCCCGCTTGCCGCTTGGTCATCATCAAAGAAATCGTCTGGAACACCTTGGCGGTGTTCTCGTAGCTGAATTTGTTGACACGGAATGCCGCAGGGTAGACTTCACCGCCTACAGTGCGCGAATATACCTCGCCGCTCTCGGGATTGGAAATTTCCTCAATATAGATTGCAGCGCTGATATAAAGACTGCCCAGCGAGCCGAAAACGGTCTGGATGAGTTCGTCCTGTTCTCCTTCTCCGCCCATTCCACCCATAAGGTCGGCAAGCGAAAAGGCAAGCACCAGTCTCATTTCGTATACGCGCTGCAATGCTTGCGGCACCGAGTACTCCTCGGGCGTGCCGGCGAAGAAAACAGGGTTGGTTAGAGTGATGTCGTCTCCCAACTTGGCAATTACAAGCTGGTTGAAGGCGAGAAAGGACAAAAAGTCCATATTGCCGTTGCCCTCTTCCGCGGTTGCCGTCCCGTTGTTACCGCCAAAAATGCCAGAAGAAATCGCCTCTGTCAAAAGCGCCGCAAGCGCCTTATCCGAGAGATCAATGCGCATTTCTTCCGGGGGCAAAGTATAATCAATGTTTTGCGCAAGGGATATTTGGCTGGGCAGCGATTGCAGCACGGCAGAATCCAAAATATTGATGCCCTCCCCCGAGAGATATCCGGGATTAATACCAAAACGGCTTTCAAAAGCTGAAAGAAAAGCGATGCGGTCAGAATCAGAATAATTTTTCGCTACCTGATTGTAGTCAGAATCAGTTTCTTTGTAAGAAACAGTTAGACACTTCATCGCCGATAAAAACATATGCGGAGTAACACTGCGCAACTCTCCCGGGTTGGCGGTATTGTACGGGTCTTCGGGGTCAATCAGCCCCATAAGCGACAACATCATCTCAATGTGTCGAAGCTCCAACCCCGCTCCCGAGCCCGTTGCAACAAAGTCTAGGGCAATGTTCTGTTCCTTGATTTTTGAGAATACCTCAACCACTCTTGAATTAATATCCACCAACACAGAAGCAGAGCCTTCGCTCTCACCTTCACCCTCGCTCTCACCGGAGAGACGGTCGCCGACTACCGCGTTAACAATCTTGTTCATTGTGGCAACTTGGGCATCAGAAAAGCTGTTGATGCGGATATATACCTCTTTAGTATTGTCAAGAGGGTAGACACCTGCCGTTAAGTACAGCGCCCTAGGGATTATCCGCTTTATAAGACTTAAGCCAACAGGAGGAATTTGGGGAATTTGATCTCCAAAACTAGACAGGGCAAAATCAACTATTTCGCCTAGCAAAAGCTCTACTGTAGCCGTAAAACGCACGCTTTTTTCGTATTCTTCGACAGTATCGCAGTCCTCAAGCGCCTTCGTATAGTTTATTATCACCTGAGGCACCTTTATGTATTTCGTTATATCGTCGTCCATGCCTTGGAGCTGTTCGATTCCGTTAAGAGGGCTGTTTTCGCCCGTCAAAAATACCGAAACTATCTCATTGATAACAGCAGCGACCTGCCTGCCCGTTATCGTGAGGGTCACGAAAGGAGAATTGGCCGGGTCTTCCGCATCGTCTTCGTTGTAATTGGATAATATACTGAAGTCAAACAAAAACTGCTTGAGCATATCGCCGAGCTGGTCTCCCTCGCCCTCCGCCGCGGCAAGCTCGCCCGCCTCCGAAGGATCTCCGTTATTCTGTCCGCCGGATACCAAGTCTCCGAAGTTAGCAGCGTCTAATATCGAGCGGATGTTAATGCGGTAATTTTGTCTTGCAAGAAACGCCGTCCTTTCGTCCTCGCTCATGGCGTTTCGCTGCGCCTCGGAGAGCGCTTCGTATGCTTCGAGATTAATATTATAATTTTCGGTCTCCGAATACGGCTGCTGGAACAGCGCGATATTCAAATTCTCATAAAAGGCATCAAGATCCTCCGCGCCAAACTCGTCGGTAACGATCTCATCGCGGTCAATCTTGTAAAGCCCGCGCAGTAACGACAGAGTTTCGGTAAGGGTGGCACCGCCAATATAGGGGCTGACAAACTTATTGAAGGCAAAATTAGCCCCCAGCATAAGACCACCCACAAACAAAACCAGAATTACGATGCTGACAATAAGACAGGTAAAACAACACTTTCCTCCGCCGCTTCGGTTTCTGCCGGTTTTAATTCTGCTCATAATATTCCCTCCATAGCCATAGACGATCTCAATGCACAAACAGCGCTTGCGCCGCCGTGCCCTACAATATTTTTGATTATAACATATGCGCACGCGCAACGCAAGGTTATTCACAAAAAAGAGAAAATATGGTGTTTTTGCGAATTAAAGAAAAATAGCGCCCGCAAGCGGAGCGGAAGCAAGCAGGACGTATAGGTTTTTGCGAATAGTTGCAAAATTAATCAAGAAAATGTGCAAAAAACGGGGGACTTATCCACAACTTATCCACATATTAACTTGTGAAATAGTCAAAATAAGGTATTGAAAAGGTGAACAAGAGGCAGAAAAACCGCCTAAAATCGGAGAAAAATGGCAATTTTCTGTAAAAAAACACTAACACAAGGCTGTTTCGCAACAAGATAGCGCAGTTATAGTGATGCATGAGGCGAGAGGACAAAATTACAGCAAATCTCAGCGTGGAGCAATGATTATTTCAAAAAATCAATGCTGTTTTGCGCGTAAAACAAAAGCGGCGCCGAAAGAGGGAAAAGAATTGCATACCAACAACCAAATTATAAACAATAAAATGCCCTATTATAAATAATAGGGCAAAAATGTTTTTCGTGAAACAAAACTATTTCATGCGGAGTATTTCGATGTACGCGGCAAGCTCTTCCTTGGCGCTCCGCAGGCTGTGGGAGCGATAGTTGCCGCATTCGATTTTTTTATTTCCGGGAATTGAGCGTACGTCAAGGCAGTTTTGCAGCGCGTCGAGAGCGGCTTTTTCGGCAGCCTGAGGCTTAATGCCGCGCAGCAACAGATAAAACCCCGTTCTGCAGCCCATCGGGCCGAAGTATATTACCGACTCCCTGATAGTGCTGTTGCGTATTACCGTAGCAAAAAGGTGCTCGATTGTGTGCATGGCGCTTGGGGAAAGATATTGTCCGCAATTAGGGCGCTTAAAGCGCATGTCATATGTAAAAATATCCTTATTGACGGAAGAAAGGAAAAAACCGACCGTGTGAGTATTGTGATTCAGCTTAAAGGATGTAATTTTGTCCATAGCTATTCACCCTCGATATACCTTTGAATAATGCGCGCGAGGACCTCGGCACCTTTTTTTGCATTGACTTCAAAGGAAGCATGGCTGTCGCCCTCAATACCGTCGACAATCAATTTAATTGAAGCGAAAGGAACATTTGCGCGGCTTGCAACTACTGCGACGCCGGCGCTCTCCATGTCGCACATCTCCGCGCCGAAGAGCTCGGCAAGATTCTGCTTGGCGGTTTTGAATCTTACGAACTTGTCTGCCGAGGCAATTCTCTCGAAAGGCAGGGAATAACCGCCTGTTAGCCTGGCGGTCAATGCGCGGTCAGCATCCCAGGCTTCATGCGGGCGATCGTCGTACTGCCCCAAAGCATTGCCGAATGCCGTCAAATCCATGTCATAGTGTACCACGTCGCGCACAGCAAGAATATCAAAAACCTTGTATTTATCGGACAAAGCGCCCACAAAGCCATAATTAATAATCTCCTCTGCGCCGTAGCTCGAGATTAGCAGCGCCGTAGCCGAGGCGGCGTATATTTCGCCTATTCCGCAATGGGCAACGATTATGTCATAATGACGGGAAGCGTACATCAAAAAGTTTACTCCGATTATGGACTCGGTCTTTACCGGCGTCCCGAGCAGCGCTCCGAGAGAATCGAACTCCTTATTCATCGCGACGACTATGCCGAGTTTTTTCATTAGCACCCCTTTGCAAACGATAACAGCGTTTTGCACAAAACATTTACATTATTATATCATAACGCATTATGCTTGGCAATAATAATAACTATGACGGTACTGGAGCTTATCATCGCCTTTGCGCTTGGCATTGCGACAATGGCGTCCATCGCTTGGCTCGCCGGAGCTAAGAGAAAGACGCTTTTTCTCTTTTTTGCCAATTCCATACTTGCCGGGGCAATCCTCACAGCGTGCTCGCAATTTTTCGGCACAGTATTCAGGCTTAACGCATTTAACCTCTATATCTCGGGATTTTTTGGCATAGGAGGGCTGCTGGTTTCGGTTATTGTCAATTATCTTTGAAGCAATCAAGGCAGACTAGCGAATAAAATGTTTCACATGAAACTTTACTCTGCGGCAGGGATTTTTGTGCGTTCTTTATCAGGCGGCAATGATATTTTTTGAGAAGCCAAGCCAAGATTGTTAATATTTTGACGAGCAATAATTCCTCCTTGCGGCGATTGGATTTGTGTGCTACAATTAATCATACGATTCAGGTGAAATATGGATAAAACAATATTGAAAGAAATAATAGATAAATACGGCATGCGCGGCGCGCTTGTTGGTTTGGTTAAAATTGAGATTGGTCATATCAATGACACATACGCTTTTACGCTGGAAAACGGCAAGGGCGTGAAGAGGTATATTTTGCAGCGGATTAACCGCAATGTTTTTAAGGATATTGAGGGACTAATTGCAAATATCGTCTATGTTACAGAGCATTTAAGAGCGAAGCTCATTGCATTGGGTCGGGACGCATCCCGCGAGGCGATGAGGATACTGCCCGTAGTGACGGGGGAATATTTTTATTGTGCGAGCGACGGCATGACATATCGCATCTACGACTATATTGAAAACTCCGTATGCCATATTTATGTCGAAAATACCGAACAATTCAGACAAGCTGCGTTGACCTATGCCGAGTTTCAGAAGCAGCTTGCCGATATAGATGTAACTCGCGTCAAAGATACGATAGAGGATTTTCATAACACAAGACGGCGCTATGAGCGCTTTGCCGATGCTGTTAAGAGTGACAACAGAGGAAGGGCGCAAAGCTGCGCGGAGCTAATAGACTTTGTGACTGAGAGAGAAAGCTATTCGGACATTTTGGTCAGCCGTCTGGAGAGCGGCGATCTCCCTTACAGAGTGACCCATAATGACACAAAAATTAACAATGTACTTTTTGATATCGATACGGACAAAGGACTTTGCGTAATAGATCTTGACACCATAATGAAGGGCTCTATGCTGTATGATTTTGGCGATGCCATACGCTTCGGAGCAAGCAGCGCCAAGGAGGACGAGGCAGAGCTTGATAAAGTCAATTTTATCAAGGAAAGATACGAGGTATACGAGGAAGCATACATTTCAACGCTTCAAGGGGTAATGACCCCGCAGGAAAGGGCGTTGTTGCCTGACGCGCCTCTTGTAATGACTTACGAGCTTGTCATAAGATTTTTGACAGATTATCTTCAGGGCGATGTGTATTTTAAGACGCGTTATCCTGAGCATAATTATTATAGGGCAAGATGTCAGGCAAAGTTGTTGAAAGAGATGGAGAGATGGAGAAAAAGTGTACTATAATTATCATGCGCGCATAGCGCAGCTGCTTGAGGGCGGACATTTAACAGAATACAAATATCTAGACGAATATAACAAAATATCTCCTTGTTTGCTGCTGTTTTTTGACAATCATCGCCCTATGCCGGTACGAGAAAAGCATTTTGACCGCTATATGGAGCTGGTAAATAAATATTACCCGGGAAGGTTTATCACTAAAAGTCCGCAGTAGATTTTGACAGACATTCGCAGAATAAGCCATATTCAATATCGCAAAAGAAAAAACACCTTGCTTGGTTGCCAAGGTGTTTTGGTGGGAGCAACAGGGATCGAACCTGTGACCCTCTGCTTGTAAGGCATATGCTCTCCCAGCTGAGCTATGCTCCCGTTCTGGTGACCCCAGGGAGAATCGAACTCCCGTTACCGCCGTGAAAGGGCGATGTCTTGACCGCTTGACCATGGGGCCTGATTTGGTAGCGGCGGTCAGATTCGAACCAACGACCTGCCGGGTATGAACCGGCCGCTCTAACCAACTAAGCTACGCCGCCATACTACTTGGTTGCGGGGGTAGGACTTGAACCTACGACCTCCGGGTTATGAGCCCGACGAGCTACCGAACTGCTCTACCCCGCGATATAGTGCTTGATTATACTACTATAATTGTTACCGCATGTCAAGAAAAATTAAGGGCTTTGTCAAATTTTAATAAAAAATACCGGACACTTGTGTTTTTCGTATCCATTGGTCTCCGCCGAACCGGAGAAAGCGCAGATTATTCGCGATTAACCGTATATAACATTTTCTAATACGTGCGCGCGGCTTGTAAAATTCAAAAGACCTTGACAACGAAAGGGCATAATTGTAAGATATAAGTAGCACATCAAAAGAGGACATACAATGATAGGATTTGATAACCAGCTTTACATGACGAAACAGACAGAAAAGATACTAGAACGCATAGAAATATTCAACAATAAGCTGTATTTAGAATTCGGGGGGAAATTATTTGACGATTTGCATGCTGCCCGTATTTTGCCCGGATTCGACCCCAATGTAAAAATTAAACTATTGCAAAACCTCAAAGAAAAGCTTGAGGTTATCTTTTGTATAAGCGCTGCGGATATTGAGCGCAACAAAATGCGCGCGGATTTTGGCATAACATACGATATGGATTTATTGCGCCTGATTGACAATTTGAGAGCTATAGGGATATTCGTCAGCTCGGTTGTCATCACACAGTTTGCCGAACAACACGCGGCGATGTTGTTTAAGAACAAGCTGGAATGCCGCGGCGAAAGGGTATATATTCACCGCTATACCAAGGGTTATCCCAATGATGTCAATCTGATTGTAAGCGATATCGGGTACGGCGCCAATCCTTATATCGAAACCACCAGACCCCTCGTTGTCGTTACCGCGCCCGGACCGGGCAGCGGCAAGCTTGCGACATGTCTGTCCCAGCTGTATCACGAGTACAAAAGAGGCAATAGAGCAGGATACGCCAAGTACGAATCCTTCCCCGTGTGGAATCTTCCGCTGAAGCATCCCGTCAATGTCGCCTACGAGGCGGCGACCGCCGACATCAAGGACTTTAACATGATAGATTCTTTCCACCTTGACACCTATGGTGTAAGCGCCGTTAATTATAACCGTGATGTGGAGATATTCCCCGTTGTCAAAAACATTCTTAGCCGTATTTCGGTGGATAGTTCGAAGGTATACCAGTCGCCTACCGATATGGGTGTCAACATGATAGGCTATGCAATAACCGATCAGGAAGTGGTCAAAAAGGCCTCCACACAGGAGATTATCAGAAGGTATTACAAGACATACTGCGATTTCAAGCAGGGAAGAGTGGAGCTGGAAGCGGCGCACCGCGTCGAAATACTGATGAACAATCTCGGGGCAAAACCCACGGACCGTACGGTAGTTATTCCCGCGCTGGAAAAGGCGCACAGCTCCGGAAAGCCGTCAGTTGCCATTGAGCTTACAGACGGCAAGATTATCTGCGGCAGGGACAGAGATGTAATGACCGCAAGCGCCGCTGTAATAATCAACGCACTGAAGCATCTTGCGGGCATTGATGACCAGATCAAACTTATTTCGCCCATCGTAATCGGCCCGATATTGAAGCTGAAGGCAATCAACCTCAAGTCAAAATCGCCGGCGCTTACTCTTGAGGAGGCGCTGATTGCGCTGTCGATTACCGCAGTGACCAATCCTACGGTAGAGTATCTCTTGACCAAAATGCCCATGTTAGAAAAGAGCGAAGCGCACAGCACCGTAATGCTTGACGAGAGCGAGCTGCAGGTTTTTAGAAAGCTGGGCATCAATATTACATGCACTCCCGAGTATAGGTAGTACGGCTGATTGAGATCTTTTGACAACTATTTGACGAAGGGCGTTGAGAAATCGGCGCTCCTGTTTTTTTAGTGAAAAGCCGATTGAAAATATTAGTCAATTGTGGTAAAATGAAAAGAAAACAAAATGAAATAAGGTTGGTTGTGGAAGTTAAGCTGTCTAAACACCCCGAATTTATACGAGGAGCGATATCGAAACCCAAATATGAGTTTTCGAGAATGCTTTTTGAGAATATGGGTAGCTTACTAAATAGCGCCGGCGTGAGAGTTTGCTTTAAAACCAACGCCCTTAACTGCGCAATACGATACAAAATTGACAGTGTTTTTGTTGTCCAGCAAATCGGTGCTTATCTCTTTAATGGTCTAAGCTACATTGTCTATGACGCTAACAAAAATAAGCCGTTTATTCAAAATGGTGTGCTAAGCAGATCTTCGGAAGAGGTAATTATTCTAAAAGCAAGCAGAAAAGCCGATTTTTCAAACTTCGAGATATATTTTCCTTCTTTTAATCAAATAAAAGAGATAACATTGATTATGGACGATGACGCTGAGTTGCTTCCGGCCGATGAGTATTTACACGAATCGCCGATAATATTTTTGGGTGGACCGATGACATTAGGGTCGGGCGCCACATTCGCCAACACAATGTTTTCACAAATAGTTGCAAGAAAGCTCAACTCAGACTTTTATAACTTAGCGTTGTACAACAATAATTTTTTAATTGTAGATATCGCTCAAAAAGTTGCGTCTTTTAAGCCTTGGCTAATTATAGCGGAGATAAGCTCAATAAAGATGAGTTTGGTGCATCTTAAGAGCGAATTGTATTATTACCTGAAAGGCATATTGCAAAACAATAAGAAATCGTTGCTTATACTGATAACTCAACCATATCTAGGCAGCATGGATAACGACTTCCAAAAAAAGCGCGAGCATATACAGAAAGTGGTTGGAAGAATTTGCAAGGAATTTCACAAGCAAATTTTTGTTTTGGACGGTTTAACTGTATTTGAAAATATTCCTTTCGACCATGTCTCTTATTCGGCGAACTATATTAACGATTATGGCAATATGATATATGCAGATAAGATACTGGAGCTTATATACAACAAAAAAAGAAAAGGCAAGCAGGAATTAAAAATTTTCCTGTTCTTGCGCAAGTTATTTTCAAAAAAAACTAATCGGGAGGGCGAATAATGCAATATCTTGACAGCTTCGATGATAAACTGAATTTTATTAGCGAAAGCGATTATACATTTTTCGATTTATATAATCTGCAAGAACATATTTTCGGAGCTCCCTTTATTGAAGAGCACACGCTACAAAAAGTGTTAGACATAAAAAGTATATTGTCAGAAAATGATAACTCGACGGCAAAAGCATTGGAGGACTCAAATTTTCAACCTTCAGGGGTTCGTTTGAGGTTAGCGACTGATTCTAGCGCGCTAGTAATTAAAGCAGAGCTTAAGCGCAAATATGCCCATCAAAAGATGACATTGTTCTGTTCCTCCGGTTTTGATATTTACGAAGAAAAAAAAGATGGGTTTTTTGAGCATAAGACGGTAGTCGCTCCTCAAGAACCATACTCCGCTTCCGCTCACTTAATCGAGGTCACACCAAATAAAGCAATTGAAATTTACTTTCCTCTGTATAACAAAGTCGAGAGATTCGCACTTGGAATTAAAAAAGGGAGCAAGATTATCAAAGCAAAGCCTTACAAAGTAAAAAGGCCCGTTGTTTTTTATGGTAACTCATGCACGCAGGGAGCTTCAGCGAGCAGAAGCGGAAATGCTTTTCCGAACATAGTCTCTAGAAACTTGAGCTGCGATATTATCAATTTCTCTTTTTCCGCTGCCTGCAAGGCAGAAAAATCGATGGCAAAGCAAATCGCTTACCATGACATGAGCGCTTTTGTCATGGATTATACTCGCAATGCCGCCAGTCCAACGGAATTCAGGGAGCGCTACGAACCGTTCTATAACATAATTCGCAAAAGCAATCCGGACATACCGGTAATATTTATCGGGGCATTCAAACAGCCCATTTACGACAAAATATTGATCGAAATATACGAGAGACTGAAAAGAAAAGGACACGAGGTATTCTTTATAAGATTGGAAGAGTTGTTTAAGGACATTGATCAAGTAGCGCTTTCTGTGGATAATTTACACTATACGGATATTGGAATGTTTCGTGTTGCGAATAAGATTTCCGAATATCTGCAGAAAAGTTCCAGTATTTTTTTTTTAGAAAGTAGGTAAGTGGCTCTAAATTATTCGCAAAAGACTTTTCTGTCCTGTAAGTCTTTTATATATTCATCATATTTCCTAATATAGTCAGATTCAAGAAACACATCGGAGGCGAGCACCATCAGCGTGCAGTCAGCGGAAAAATCGTATATCTCACGCCAAATATCGTGACCGATATACAAACCTTCGTATGGCTTGTTCAAAACAATTTCCTCAGTTTCCTTTCCATTTGTAAGCATTACTTTGCAGTTACCGGTAATTGCGATATAAATCTGTTTCAAATTTCTATGGGAATGGAAGCCTCGGCGCTTGTTATCGGAGACACCGTAGATGTAATATATTCTTTTTGTTACGAATGGAATTTCCTTTCCAAATTCTGCGACAACCAAATTTCCCCGATCATCACCATGCTGTTGAAAACTAATCATTTTAATATCCATATAAACTCCTACTTCAAGTTACTTTTTGCGCAGCGCTTTCTTCAATAGAGAAGGGGCTTCCTTTATGCGGGAAAGCGTCCTGACCGGATAGCGCGCGCAGTACGCTAAACAAACAAAAACTCCCGCTAACAACTTTCGAGGATTGGCTTGAAGCGCATTTTTTACATATCTGTAACGCATAAGCCGCAGCACCTCTGATCTCCATGCCGCATATGCTTTTTTTGCCTTTGCTGAGTTTTTTACATAAGGCAACACTTCATTTGTGAAGATGGCATCGGATTCCTTGAGGTATCCAATATTAATTCCTTCAACGCTGCTTACTCCCCCGGTTCGGTATTTGATTACTACTCTATCTAAGAACGCGATTTTTTCTCCCAGTCGAAGCAGCTTCATGATTGAAGGGTAGTCTTCAATTAATCTATACTTCTCGTCATACAATCCAAAATGTTCGTAAGAGCTTTTTCGCCTTGCGGTACAGCAGCCAAAGATAATGTTATAACCTGACATTGCTTCGAACAACTCGCACGGGGAGCATTTCTTTATAAGTTCTGTTTCAGCATCATTCGGCTCAATTCTGATAAGCTGCTGCATTTCTTGGTCATATACCGCCCGCTTCGCTGTCACGACATCCGCGCCGCTGCTAACGAATTCGTTGACCCAATCCTCAATAACTGTCTCGTCAGCAAAACAATCGTCAGAGGCTAAATTAAAAATTATCTCACCAGTTGCTCGGCTGATACCGGCATTGAGCGCCTTAACGGTGCCCTCGTTTTGTTCATTGGCCAAAACTATTACTTCGTAAATATTTCCCTTATTATTGCGTTTAATATAATCTATCAGGGCTTCTTTGTCAAAATCGCCAGAGCCGTCGTCAACAATCACATATTGAATCTTCGAATATGTTTGGGACAAAACAGAGTCAATCGCTAAAAAAATAGTATTAGCACTCCTATATGAAGTGCTTAATACTGTTACAGCCATGCCGTCAGGGCTTTTTTCTTTGTATTTAACTTTTTTCGCCGTACATTTTTGCATAGTAATTAACATAATCTCCGCTAATTATGCGCTCCCACCAGCCGCGGTTATTCAAGTACCAATCGATTGTCTTATTCAGTCCTTCCTCAAACCTTGTTTCGGGCAGCCATCCCAGCTCACTGTTAATCTTTGCGGGGTCTATTGCATATCTTTTGTCATGACCCGCGCGGTCACGCACAAATTTTATCTCTCCCTTGCCCAGAGCATTAATTATTGCCTGCACCACTTCAAGATTAGTTCTTTCGTTATGCCCCCCGATATTGTATATTTCGCCGTTTTTCCCATTGTGGATTATCAAATCAATAGCCTTGCAATGGTCTTCGACATAGAGCCAGTCGCGCACATTGGATCCATCACCATACACCGGCAAAGGCTTGCCGTTGAGTGCGTTAGCTATCATTAGAGGGATGAGTTTTTCCGGGAAGTGGTATGGTCCGTAATTGTTGGAACAGCGGGAGATGGTAACCGGCAAACCATATGTCCTTGAGTACGCAATCACCAGCAAATCAGCGCTTGCTTTTGAAGCGGAATATGGCGAAGATGCATGCAAAGGTGTCGTTTCTGTGAAGAACAAATCAGGCCTGTCAATCGGAAGATCGCCGTATACTTCATCAGTGGATACTTGGTGATAACGCGTTATACCGTATTTCCTGCACGCATCCATTAATACGGAAGTACCGATGATGTTGGTGCTAAGAAAAACCCCTGGATTCTCAATTGATCTATC
>CAYTUT010000008.1:0-20027 GCA_964441295.1 uncultured Christensenellaceae bacterium
TTATTTTTACATTCTTGCCTGCCGTTTTTTGCATGCGCTCTCTAATCAATTCTATGCTTTGTCCGGGAATATTACGCACATTAATGTTTATTGTGGCCACACCGGGGATGACATTAGGCGCGTCCGAGCCCTTTGCCATAGTCGGAGCAAAAGAAGTTTTTACGATTGAGCGTGTAACCGTACTAGCTTTGTCAAGCACCAGCTTGATTACCGGAGCAAGCAGTTTTCTATTGGCAAATACAATTCTAAAAGCAAACCCCGTATAGGGCGCTAGGCTGTCAACCATATCGATAGTTGCTGGCGTCCATTTTGCAGGGAGCGGTTTATTTAGTATCTTTACTGAGGCTTTCATGACCTCTCCCAATGCGGTTTTTGTATCAGGCATAGAGCCGTGGCCGCCGTCAATATCCGCTCTTACAGTGTAGTCACAATGTCCTTTCTCGCAGGTTCCTACAAGGGCAATAGTACCGTTGACACCGAGCATTTTGCCGTCCAGCATCAGTCCGCCTTCATCTAGTACATATTCCATTCGGATGCCTGCTTTTTCAAAATGTTCTACAATTTTGGGAGCGCCTGCAAGCGTTGGATACTCCTCGTCGTGACCGAAGCAAAGATATATCGTGCGCTGAGGCTGCTTGCCTGATTTTAGAAGAGTTTCCACCGCTTCCATTAGCGTGACAAACTGGCTTTTCATGTCCATTGCGCCGCGTCCATAGACATATCCGTCACGGATTACGCCGGAGAAGGGCTCATCTTCCCAGCCCTCACAAGGGGCAGGCACAACATCCTGATGCGCCAAAAAGCACGCTGGCAACAGCTGCTTGTCCGAGCCTTCTATTTTGTATATCAGACTGTAGGTGTTGACGATTGTCTTTTGCGCTTTTGCTGTTATCTCGGGGAAAAGTCTGTCAAGCAAACGATGAAATTTAATAAACTCGACGCCGTCGTCGCTTTTTGGGTTTTGCATTGAAACTGTCTTGCATTGTATTGCCTCGGATAGCTTCTCTGCAATGGTCAGCGCATCAGCCTCGATTAAATCCGCAGATACGACGCTCTCTTTGGGAGATTTGCATAACGCTGCTTTGATGAGCATATAGGGAAGCATAATAATTATAAATGGCAGATATACTATGCCAAACAAGATGTATAAGGCTAACATATTTGGCTCCTTAAATATTTAATAATATGTATTATACCATATTGATATCCATATATTAAAGATAAATGTTGCAAAAAAACGGTCAATAAGTTAAAATATAGCTATATATTTATATTGAGGTGCCATATGCGATACACTTACCGGATTGTGTCTTTGTTGCTCGTTGTTTTGCTGGTTGCATCCTTCGCTGCCTGTATTAAGAATAATGATAACTTGCTCGGACGCGTTTTGTTGGATAACATCAACGCGGACAGCTATGTCGATTACGCCGAGGAAGTAATGTTCGATTACGATGTGCACCCTGAGCTGGTGGATATCGGTCTTTTTTGGATGATGTATGACGAAACAGCCGGCAAGGTGGTGGGAGTCAATGTCAACGACACTGAGACCATTGATGAGCTTGGCACAGCGCTTGTTGACCCGACTAAGCCAACATTGATTAACATCCATGGCGTGCAGATGGGAACATATATGTGGACGGATGCTTTTTCCAGCATATACGATGCCAACACAACGGTCCTGCCTCCCGAAGAATACGGCTACGAAGGTCTTGTCAACATGAACAGGATATGGCTTGATCGCGGCTGGAATGTGATGAATTTTATGTATCACCGCTTTGCCGATGAGCTTATAGCAGTTAACGGTATCGCAAGCAACAAAATAATAGAAGCAAAAAATTGGTCAACCGACGGCCCGCAAAAAATGCGCTACAGGCTAAGGGACGGCAGTTTTAGCGCCGTATATGACAAGTACGGCAACCTTAAGGGGACTCCGAAGTACCCCGAACTGGAGTATTGCGTATCCGAGTATTTTGTGGGAGATTATCTCAGGGCTTTTGCTAGCATCGAAGGCTTGACAGATAACGAAATTAGAATCACCTGCCATTCAATGGGCGGTACTGTTATTGTGGCAAGCGCCTTTTTGCTCACCGAGCTGGTTAGAGTGGGTCAAATAACCGAGGACTATATACCTGACAGGCTGGCAATTCTTGACGGATATATCGGAGTACCAGCGTCCGGCAACCTGCAAACCGACAAGATGCTGTCAAATACCGAATTGACTATTCGTTGGACGGGCAAATCACCCTCGCCCGCGGGTACGACCGAAACCTATATTGACTGTCTTAATCAGCTTGTTACATATTATGACATGCCCATAGAGTATTATGTGGATCTTAACGGCTTTGTGCCCCAGGTGGGCGGCACTTATTGGTTCGGCAGAATAAAGCAATACTGCGTGACAACATACCTTGACTTAGAATTCCCAGGTATGGCAAACGACCATAACGCAATAAGAGAGCTGTACCATTCGTCTTATGCCTCCGCAATGCCGCCTCGTGATATTTCGGACGAGAATGTTGTTGCATATGCAATGAGCTCAAGAAGTACGATAGAGGAGATTAGAGCGCGCCGCGGATGGGAATATTTGCTAATTGAGGGCAAAAATTCGGGCAAAGCGGACAATCATGGATTTTTGCGCACAAAGTAATATTAGCTGTAGTTAATAGCCTATTAACAAAATATGAAAGCAATCAAGGCGTAATTAAATTGCTTTTTGGCAATATTTTTGATATAATTAGCCCAATATTAAATGAAATAACATATAAGGAGATATAGATATGACTAACAATAAGAAAGTATTAGACTTTGTTAAAGAGTCGGCAGCGCTTTGTAATCCGGATAAAATAGTCTGGATCGACGGCAGCAAAGAGCAGCTGCTTGCGCTTCGTGACGAGGCTATTGCTACAGGCGAAGTGGAGCTTCTGAACCAAGAGCTATTGCCCGGCTGCCTGCTGCACCGCACCGCAGTTAACGATGTCGCAAGAGTTGAGCACCGCACCTTCATATGCTCGCGTAGGCAGGAGGATGCCGGCCCGACCAACAACTGGAAGAATCCCGACGAAATGCGTGCTATATTGAACGGACTTTTCAAGGATAGCATGGTAGGTCGTACAATGTATGTAATACCGTTCTCTATGGGTCCTATCGGCTCAAAGTTTTCTAAGATAGGCGTTGAACTCACCGATTCGATTTATGTTGTTCTTAATATGGATATCATGACCAGAATAGGCAGCAAAGTATTGGAAGTTCTCGGCGATGAAGGAGACTTTACTAGATGCCTGCACGGAAAGGCGCAGATTGACGAGGAGAACAGATATATCTGTCACTTCCCTGAGGATAACATGATTATGTCGGTCAACAGCGGCTACGGCGGCAATGTTTTGCTGGGCAAGAAGTGCTTTGCGCTTAGAATTGCGTCCTATCAAGGCAGACAGGAGAAATGGATGGCGGAGCATATGCTCATATTAGGTATCGAATATCCTAACGGAGATATCAAGTATGTTGCCGCGGCATTCCCCTCAGCATGCGGCAAGACCAACTTGGCAATGCTTATTCCTCCCGAGGGATACAGAAACATGGGCTACAAAGTGTGGACAGTAGGCGACGACATCGCTTGGATTAGACAGGGCAAGGACGGCAGACTGTACGCAATCAATCCCGAATACGGCTTCTTTGGCGTGGCGCCGGGCACTAATTTGAAATCCAACCCTAACGCGCTTCATTCTACCCGTAAGGACACGATATTTACCAATGTTGTGCACAATCTCGAGAATAACACCGTGTGGTGGGAAGGGCTTGACAAAAATCCTCCTAAAAACGCGCTTGATTGGAAGGGCAATCCCTGGAATCCGGATAGCGGAGTAGTTGGCGCTAATCCCAACAGCCGTTTTACCGCTCCTGCAAAGAATTGTCCCTGCATCAGCAGCGAATTCGAGAATCCCGACGGTGTGCCGCTTAGCGCGATAATCTTCGGCGGACGCCGCGCGAAGACAGCGCCGCTTGTATACGAGGCAAGAGACTGGAACAACGGTGTATTCGTTGGCTCGATAATGGCATCTGAGACCACCGCGGCTCAATCAGGAGCAGTAGGTGTTGTACGCCGCGACCCGATGGCAATGCTGCCCTTCTGCGGTTATCACATGGGCGACTACTTTGCTCATTGGATAGAGATGGGCAAGCTGGCTGGCGAAAAAGCGCCTAAGGTATTCAATGTCAACTGGTTCCGTCTTGATGAGAACGGCAAGTTTATTTGGCCGGGCTTTGGCGATAATCTCCGTGTGCTGGACTGGATTATCAAGAGATGCGAAGGTCAAGAGGATGCTGTCGAGACTCCGATAGGCTACCTGCCCAAGGCTGAAGATATCAACATCGAAGGACTTAACATCACACTCGACACGGTAAAGGACCTTTTGAGCATAGATATCAATACCTGGAAAGAGGAAGCAAACGGTATAAAAGACTTCTACGCAAAATTCGGTGACAAGCTGCCCAAAGAGCTTAGTGACGAGTTGGACGCGTTGGTTGCAAGACTTAATAAATAGCATTACAAAGTTATCCCCCGGTGACCCCGGGGGATAATTATTCTAATACGCGCCTTATTGCTTAAGCCCTGCACTGTGCTGCGAATTGATTAATAATAAAATACGCCCAAGCAGGGCGTATTTTTTGTGTAAGTGACTAAACTGATGACAGAAAGTATTACTTCTCCACTCTAATAACACTGCTTACTCCGGCAACACATTCGAGCGTCTTTATGTTGGAGATGGCCTTTTCCAGAGCTTCCTCGTTGGTCATATGCGTTATGAATATCAGCTCGCATACGCCGCCCTTGTCTGCCTGCTGGTACATTGTGGTAATGCTAATACCGTTTTGAGCGAATATTCCCGATATTTTGGACAGCACGCCCACGCTGTCGACTGCATTAAGACGGATAAAATATTCGCAGCTGAAGTTGGTGTTGAAATCCGAATCGGAGAAAGACTCGTCAAGCGAATACGGGAAGCGTCTGTGCTCGGTACGGGTGGCGGCATACACTATATCGGATACTATTGCGCTGCCGGTAGGCAAATCGCCCGCGCCGCGACCGTAAAACATTAAGTCGCCTACATTGTTGCCTGTAACATAGACAGCATTGAAAGAACCTTTGACGCTTGCAAGAGGGTGGTCATTGGGTATAAATGCGGGATAAACATGCGCTTCCACATTGCCGTTAAGATTCTTGCTTATCGCAAGCAGCTTGATAGTTAATCCAAAGCGCTTGCCATAATTGATATCGTCAACATCGATTTTGCTTATGCCCTCGCAATATATCTTGGACAATGGGACTTTTTTGCCGTATGCGAGAGTAGACAGTATGGAAAGCTTGTATGAGCTGTCGTATCCATCCACATCGGCGGTAGGATTGGCCTCCGCATACCCTAGCCGCTGAGCTTCTCTCAGCGCATCGGCATAGCTCTCGCCATTGTCGCTCATTTGTGTGAGAATATAATTGGTAGTGCCGTTGACTATGCCCTTGATACAGGTAAGCGTATTGCCCTGACAGCTGTCTTGCAATGCGCGTATTATAGGCACTCCGCCTACGCAGCTTGCTTCGAAGTACAAGCCGGCGCCGGTGGCGCTAGCGGCAGTCTCAAGCTCTGCCCAGTGCTTAGAGAAGAGCTCTTTGTTCGCAGTCACTATACTTTTGCCTGCCGACAAAGATTTGATAAGAAAGGAGCGAGCAGGCTCGATTCCTCCAAAAAACTCTGCGACAATGGTAATTTGGTCGTCTTTGAGTATATTATTGATATCGCATGATACAATTGACGGGTCAATTCCGAGTGCCGCGACCTTTGTCATATCTTTTTCAAGGATATGGCGTATCTCTATATCAATACCATAATTCTTTTTGATACTTTCGTGTTGACTCTGAAGTATTCTGTATGTGCCGCCGCCTACCGTTCCCAGTCCTAATAACGCAACGCCTACTTTTTTCATTTATCTTCCTCCTGTGAGTTGGTGTTCAATTTGTACAATATATTGAGCCCTTTGAGAGTCAGAGCTCTGTCGTAAATATCAATTAACTTTTCGTCGTTGATTAGCTCGGTGAGTCCGCCTGTTGCGATAACCTTGATGTTGTCCGATCCTAATTCCAGCTTGATTAATTCGATTATATTTTTGACCAGTCCATAAAATCCGAATATTGCGCCCGACTGCATGTTGGTAATAGTTGTTTTGGATATAATCGAATCGGGTCGCTGCAGCTCGATAAGGGGCAGCTGAGAGGCCGTATTTGACAGCGCGTCGATGCTAGTCTTGATGCCCGGGGCGATAGCGCCTCCCAAGAATACTCCGTCATGGCTGACAACGCCGAAAGTTGTTGCAGTGCCGAGGTCGATAATAATACAGGGCCCGCCGTAGATATAATATGCGCCAACGGCATTGGCAATACGGTCCGCGCCGAGAGTCTTGGGGTCTGTATAGTCAATTTTGATACCTGTAAGTATCTCGGATGAGACCATTAAAGGTGTCAGATTGAGATAGTATTCGCAGGTGTGTATAATCGTGTAGTTGAGCGAAGGGACGACAGAAGACATGATGACGCCATGGATATCGCTGAAGGAGTAGCCTTTCGATTGAAAAATGTCCTTCAGAATCATGCCGTATTCGTCTGCCGTGCGATAATTCTTGACAGATACGCGCCAGGAAGCTTTCATCTCGTCGTTGTCATACAATGCTAACTTAATATTTGTGTTGCCTATATCGATTGCAAGTACCATAATTATTGATAAGCTGTCTACTTATTCTCCTCCAATTTCATTCCAATCATTTTGTACAAGCGGTCTCTATCCTCGAAGAATGCCGCGGCGCCTGCCGCTGGAGCAGTAGGGTCGGAGATATTGTTGACCTTGATTTTTAACCGCTCGGTAAGGTGCTTAGGCAGTCCGTGTATGTTGGATAGCCCTCCGCAAAAGGTTATGCCCGTATGATAGATGTCCTCAACGATGTTGTCCGGACACAGCATCGAAACCGATTCGATAACATCGGCCAGATTATTGACGACACCGATAATTGCTTTGCGGATGTCCTCCGCGGTGATTTCTATTTTTCTAGTTGCAGAATCTATTAGGTCTCTTCCTTGTATTTCTACAGCGATGTTTTGCTTGTCCGAAAGTGTGGCAAGCTTTACCCTCAGTTCTTCGGTTTTTGCTTTGCTTATCACCAGGCGGTATTGCTCGCTAAGGTACTTTTTGATTGCTTCATCCATGCTGTTGCCCGAAATATTGACGGTACAGCCTGTTATTATTCCCTCGGGACCGACAATGGCGACCTCGGTTATTGTAGCGCCGCTTATAACGATGAAGTTATACGGACTCTCCAGCAATGCAGATACTGCGATGGGAGACTCGACAAGTGTAACATTTTTTATGCCGAGAGAGGTAAAGATACTCTCGATATTTTTTCTCTCGACTACGGATGAGCCGCACGATATCAGCACAAGCGCCGCTATTTTGGGACGGAAAAATCTGCTAGCGGTCACCGTCTCCAAAAAACTTTTTAACATTACTCTCGCCGCCTCGCTGTTGGTAACAGTGCCCTCGTTGAATGGATGAACAATATTGACACCCGGCGCCAGCTCGCTGCGATTGCGGGAGAGGCGTTTTGCTTCCTTGCCCGCGGCGATAAGTCTTAGCCTATTGCGTTGTTTTTTGACTGCGACTACCGAAGGCTCGCAAAGCACAATACCCTTATTGCGCTGATATATTGTGGTATTGCTGCCTCCGATATCAATTACAAGCTCCATAAACAAAATCTCCTGTTATTACCGAGACACTTCAAAAGCGTCTTATCGCTTCTTCCAGCTTCTCCATAGGCAAGCCTACAATATTGGTGTAGCTTCCTCTATAGCTTTTGACCAGCATATCATCCTGTATCCCATATGCGCCCGCTTTGTCAAAAGGCTTTTTGGCGGCTATATAATCTGCCAGCGCCTTTTCGTCCAGTTTTTTGAAAGTTACATATGACTTTTCATAAAAGAGCAAATGCTTTGCAAGTGTCTTAAGACAAACTCCTGTGTATACAGTGTGCGTCTTTCCGGTTAACTTCTTCAGCATTATCAAGGCATTTTCTTCGTTCATCGGCTTGCCGTAATACTCTTTGTCCAAATATACCGTTGTGTCGGCGGCAATTAACAGTTCGCCCTCAGCGATATTGACAGCCGCTGCTTTCTGCAGGGCTATGTCTGTAACTTTAAGGTAGGGTGCTGAAAAACGGCTATTTTCTTCAATATCCGGTACGACAATATCAAATACAGGGACAATCTGTTTTAGCAATTCTTTGCGTCTAGGCGATGCGCTCGCAAGTATTATCCTACTGTAATTTTCTAAGCCCATACAGGTATTATATACTAACATTTGTTTATTTGTAAAGATAAATGTAGATAATCTTGTTCCCCAAACACTTGCAATAGTTTTTGTCAAGTGGTATATTTATTATGACAAACAGCAGTTTTTATATAAGGAGCGGCAGATGGGCAGAAACGCAATGGACATCCTGAGAGAAAGAGATTTTATCAAACAAGTTGTATACGAGGAGGAGTTGTATAAACTGCTTGGCAGCGAAAGCGTAAGTTTTTATGTGGGCTTTGATCCTACCGCTGACAGCTTGCATGTAGGACATTATCTCGCAATGATGGCTATGGCGCACCTGCAGAAAGCGGGACACAGGCCGATAGTATTAGTCGGCGGCGCAACGGCTATGGTAGGCGACCCTTCGGGACGCAGTGATATGAGAACAATGATGACCAAGGCGACAATCGAGGCTAACTGTGAGGCTTTTAAGCATCAGATGTCACGCTTTTTCTCTTTTGAGGGCGCCAACGCGGCGGTAATGGTCAATAATGCAGACTGGTTGTCCAATCTTAACTATATTGACTTCATCAGAGATATAGGCGCGTGCTTTTCGGTCAACCGTATGCTGACTGCGGAGTGCTTCAAAAATAGAATGGAGAAGGGCTTGTCCTTCCTGGAGTTCAATTATATGCTGATGCAGGCATACGACTTTTTGGTGCTTTACGAGAAGTACGGGTGTAAATTGCAGTGCGGCGGCGACGACCAGTGGTCTAATATACTTGCCGGAGCAGATTTGATAAGGCGCAAACGCGGCGAAGAGGCATATGCTATGACTTTTCAGCTGTTGACTACATCGGCAGGTCAAAAAATGGGCAAAACCCAGGCGGGAGCGGTATGGCTCAACCGCGAAAAGACCTCGCCGTATGACTTCTATCAGTACTGGCGTAATGTGGATGACAGCGATGTGGAAAAATGCTTGAAGCTCTTGACTTTCCTGCCGCTTGAGGATATCGCAGAGCTTGTAAAGTACAAGGACGAGCGCATTAATGCGGCTAAAGAAAGGCTTGCGTATGAGGTCACAAGAATTGTGCACAGCGAGCAGGACGCAATAGACGCCGAGGCGCAGGCTAAAGCGGCATTCGGAGGCGATGAGAGCAATATGCCGTCAGTCATAGTGCCGCTCGGGCTGTCCAAGGTTGCGGATATCATGGTTGCGGCGGGAGTCGCAGCATCCAAAGGCGAGGCAAAAAGATTGATTCAGGGCGGCGGTGTTGCAGTCAACGACCAAAAAGTGCTATCCTTTGACGAGGATATCGCTGACGAACTGATGCAGTCGGGCTTTGTACTGCACAAGGGAAAGAAAGTGCACATAAAAATAATGGTAGGCTGATGAAAGCATATGTGACAGTCGCAAGAGAGCTGACATGCGAGCAGATTATCAAAAGAAGCCGCTTTGTAACGACTATTGCGCCTGTAGAAGGCTACGAAAATGCGCTGAGCGCGGTTGCGGATATCAAAGCGAGATACAGCGATGCGACGCACAACTGTTATGCCTTTATTGGCGATTCTGACGGGCAATCGGCGAAGTTCAGCGATGACGGGGAACCGCAAGGCACTGCAGGTCAGCCCATTCTCGAGGTAATTAAGAAAAGCGGTCTGTCCTGTGTGCTGATTGTTGTCACAAGGTATTTCGGAGGGGTCAAGCTGGGGGCAAAGGGTCTGGTGGGAGCGTATTCTGCAAGCGCTTCAGGCGCCGTCAGCGCCGCGGACAAAATCAACATGGTATACTCCAACTGGCTGACTGTCGCAACTGATTACAGTGTCAAAGGCAAACTTGACGCGGCGATAATGCGTTGCGGAGGCGAGGTAATCCTTACTGATTATTCGGAAGGAGTCGCAACGCGCGCAGTGATACCGGCAGAAAGCGTGCCGGAAGCAGAGCGCATTATCGCGGATTTGACTTGCGGCAAAGGGACAATTATTATAGAAAAAAGCGGATATTATCCGTATACAATTAAACGAGGTGAAGTATGAAAATAACATTGACTAACACAAAGAAACAAAAGCCCGATTTTACCAAGCTTGGCTTTGGAAAGTATTTTTCCGACCATATGCTTGTAATGGACTATGCTAACGGCAGCTGGGGAGAGCCTGAGATTGTGCCGTACGATAGTTTTATGCTGCCTCCGTCAACGGCGGTACTCCATTACGCGCAAGGTATTTTTGAGGGATGCAAGGCATATAAGGACAACGCAGGCAAAATCACCACATTCCGCACTATTGACAACTTTTTGAGGATGAACAAAAGCGCCGAGAGAATGTGCATGCCCACGCTTCCAGTCGCTGAGGTGCTTGCCGCGCTGTATGAGCTTCTGAGAATTGAGAGCGAGTGGATTCCGACAGCGCCCGGCACATCCCTCTATATCAGACCCACAATGATAGCTTGTGATTCCGCGCTCGGGGTACACGCTAGCCATTGCTATAAGTTTTTCATAATACTTTCGCCGGTTGGCGCGTATTACGCCAACGGAATGAAGCCCACAAAAATCTTCATTGAAGACAGCTTTGTAAGGGCAGCAATCGGCGGCACGGGCGAGGCGAAATGTATGGGCAATTATGCCGCAAGTCTTTTAGCCGCGCAGAAAGCTCAGGAAAAGGGATATGATCAGGTATTGTGGCTTGATGCGGCGGAAAAGAAGTATGTCGAAGAGGTAGGCGCGATGAATATGTTTTTTGTCATTGACAAGACGGTAGTCACTCCTATGCTGACAGGAAGTATTCTTCCCGGTATAACCAGAGACAGCATACTCAAAATATTAAAAAAGTACGGCTACAAGGCAGAGGAGAAAAAAATCTCGGTTGACGAGCTCAAGGCGGCTTACGATGCAGGCAAGCTTGAGGAGGCTTTCGGCGCGGGTACCGCGGCGGTTGTTTCGCCAGTGGGTATGATAAGCTACAAGGACAAGGACATGATAATCAATAATGGCGAGATGGGCAAAATAACTGAGTTTTTGTACGACAGACTTACTGGAATTCAAAGCGGCAGGTACAGCGATGAGTTCGGCTGGATAAATAGACTCAACTAAAAAAATTGCCCGCGGAGATTACCGCGGGTATTTTTATGATATAATGAATCTATGATTACCGCAATATCAAAAAATCTCAAGACGAAGAAATACGATATCTTTTTCAACGGGGATTTTTTCGGCGCGCTCTCCGCCGCGTCGCTGATATTTTCGCGTCTAACTTGCGGTCAAACCCTGTCTGCCGAAGCGCTGAAAAGTATCATAGCAGAAGGAGAGCTCTCAGACGCAACAGCCGATTTGATGACGGCGCTATCTAGGCAAAGCCTTACGGAGTATCAAGCTAGGGAAAAATTGTTATCTAAGGGATACTCAGACACCGCGACCGAGCACGCAATAGCAAAGGGCAAGGAGTACGGATATATCAACGACGAAAATTACGCATTGCGCTATATTGAGTCGTGCGGCAACAGAAAGGGCAAATACAGGCTTGGTGAAGAGCTTAAGCAGAAAGGAATAGACAGCGCGGTTATTGAGAGCGCATTGAATGGATTCGCCGAATACGAGGGCTGCTATTCGGCATTGCTGACGCTAATGCGGATAAAGAAATTGGATGGCGGCGAAAAACCGGATTATGCTGAAAAAGTAAAAATTACAAGGTCGCTTTTGTACAAGGGATACAGCTACGAAACAATTAAGCAGGCCTTTGCCGAATTCGGCTGTGACACTGAGCAATAATATGACACAACAACAGTTGGAAAAACAATTTGCAAAGCATTGCGCTGAATACACGCCCTTATTGCAATATACTGCCTCAACCAACTCGGCGGCGCTTGACATGAGCAACACATTAAGCGGCAAAACGGTGATAGCCGCGCCTCTTCAGTCGGATGGCAGAGGGAGAGAAAACAGGCGCTTTGTCTCGCGTGAGGGCGGCGCGTATTTCAGCATTATTGACAAGGGAGTGACCCTTGAGCTTGGCGAAACGGCGAAAATTGTGTATTCTGCGGGACTTGCAGTCAGGGCGGCGCTTGAGCATTACGGATTGTCCCCTGAGCTTAAGTGGCCTAACGATGTACAGATAAATGGCAAAAAAATATGCGGCATATTGTGCGAGAGCATTTTGCTGGACAACAGCATTGCAACCGTAGTAACGGGTATCGGGATTAATGTGAACAACGATATTAGCGATATTGATAATGCGGCGCGAGTGTCGGATTATTGCGCGGATTGCGCTGTCGAAGAGCTGATAGCGCTAACTGTTAAGCATTTTTGCCGCTATTTGTCCATGGCAAAACAACAGGTGCTTTCAGAATACAGAGATGCCTGCATAACGATTGGCAAGAGGGTAATTATTGAAGCGACAGGCATGGAAGGACTGGCGGTTGCAATCAATGAGCGCGGCTTGTTGACGGTATCAGTTGATGACAAAATTATTGAGGTGAAAGCAGGCGATGTGCGCCTAAAGGAGTAGGGTATGTTGAACACATTCAGAATAGGTCATTATGAAGATGAGGCGGTTGGCACCGGCGTAACCGTAATACTTGCGCCGTACGGGGCAATCGGCGGTGTCAGTGTAAGAGGCAGCGCGCCGGCAACAAGAGAGACCGACTTGCTGCGCTCGGAAAATACTGTGGATAGAATCAACGCTGTTGTTTTGTCCGGAGGCAGCGCGTACGGACTTGAGGCATGCTGCGGTGTAATGGACTACTTTCGCAAGCGCGGCTTAGGCTACAATGCGGGGGCTTTCAATGTGCCGATAGTCTGCGGGGCAAGTCTGTATGACCTCGAGTACAAAACTTTTGGCTATCCCAACAAGGAAGCGGGCGAATACGCTTGCGGCGCGGCAAGGGACTTTTATGACGACGGCGGCGCAATCGGCGCGGGCGCGGGCGCGACGGTAGGCAAGCTGATGGGCATGAATTCTTCGGCAAAAAGCGGGCTCGGCGTTGCAGTCATTAAGATAGGCGCGATTGAGCTTGCCGCAGTTGTTGCGGTCAATGCTTTCGGCAATGTGTACGAGGCTGATAGCGGTAATCTGCTCAAGGGAGCCGCCCTCAACGGCAAGAGTATTAACATCGAACAGGCATTGAAGCATGGGGTTGAGGGAATAAAAGGTTATAACACCACGATCGGATGTATTGTGACAAATGCCAAGCTGACCAAGGCGGAGTGCAACCGCCTTGCAGACACCGTACACGACGCGTACGCCAGGTGTATACGCCCCGTGCATACCGTGCTGGACGGAGATGCAGTATTTGTTATGACCAGCGGCGAAGTTGAGTGCAGTTTGCTTGCTATGCAGACGGCTTGCGTTAAGCTGATGTGCGACGCAATAGCCAATGCTGTTACGAGAGTATAGGCGCGGTGATACTTATTGAGCAACACATATTGAGCAAAATTATTAGATACAATGCATAGAGTGCTTAAAGACAAGGATATTCTAGAGTTGTTTCCTGAAAGGGCAAGGGATAGCAACAAAGGTGATTACGGTACGCTGGTCGTTATCGGAGGGTCTGTTCGATATGCGGGCGCGGTTATTCTTGCCCACGCGGGCGCCGCAGCGCTATCCGTTGGTTGCGGCATTACAAGGATTGCAGCGCCGCTAGGCATTGTCAGCGCTTTGCATTATCGCATAACAGAATGCACGCTTTTTCCGCTATCCGAGGCAGGCGGATATATTAATTTTTCCAAGGACGAAGTAAAAGCGGCGGTTGACGGCGCCGCAGCGGTAGTATGCGGTGTGGGGCTGGGCGTTCAGCCTCAGCTCTTTCCGCTTGTAGAGTGGCTGATAAAAAATGTCAAAGCGCCTTTGCTTTTGGATGCGGACGCGCTCAATATACTTTCACACAATACCGATTTGCTGTATTGCCGTACAGGGTCAACAATTATTACGCCTCATATAAAAGAAATGAGCAGATTGTCCAAAGCGGAAGTAAGCACTATCAAAATGGATAAGGAGAGCGCGGCAAAGGACTTTGCCAAAAAATACAATATAACGGTACTGCTCAAGGATTATGAGAGCGTAATAACGGACGGAGAAATTATAATTATCAACAAAACCGGTACTCCTGCTATGGCTAAGGGCGGCAGCGGAGATGTGCTGTCAGGAATTATCGGAGGATTGCTCGCAAGAAAAATTGCCCCGTTGTCAGCGGCCGCGGCAGGAGCGTATATTACAGGCAAGGCGGCGGAGAATGCGCTTGATCAATGCAACGAATACTCGCTTATGCCTTCGGATACTGCAAAAAGTGCTGCTGCATGGCTGACAAAGCTTATTAAGGACGGTACTATCAGTAAATAACAGCAGCATTACAGAGCGCAAAGCGCAAACGAGCGCCACATTCCGCGCAAAAAGGTTTTTGCGGTAATTTTTTAAATAATAATGCAAAACAATTATGGTCTAAAATATTATTAAGAAAACTGAATAAAAATAAGTTGCGACCAAATATTGACATAAACCGACTATAATTATATAATGAGTTAAGTAACACATTTTTTGCGTATTCAGCGTATTTATAGATTGTCGGAGGGGCGGATGGAAAGTAAAGCAGGTTGGAGTACCATTTTTAATATCATATCCTATTTGGTGCTGGGCGGATTCATTGCGTTGGCTGTACTTGCCGTACTTGAGTACATTGATTCGGGAAGCTACTTCAATATTAAGGTATACGGCACGGCAGGCGCGTTGGCGATATTTGTATCCATGCGGATATTGCTCAATATCAGTAGAAATGTGAGAATAACCGCGGACAATACATATGACATTTTGGTGCTTGTGGAGCGATATGTCAAGGCTGCTAATATCAACACGGACTGCCTTTCCAAGAAGGACCTCAAAGCGGCTGTAAAGAAGAAAAAGATAGTTGAGAAGATGGAAGAGAAGCGCGACATAATGTCCGATGTTGTTATGGATGACGAGGATGACGCAGAACAGAGTAAGGCCAAAGCCGGCAAAACCAAGGTTGCCCCCATTGCGGTGCCGGCATCGCAGAGTTTGGGCGACAAGTACACTTTAGACGACTGGAAAAAGAATATGGAAGGTCGTATTGTATGCAAAAAATGCGGTTCTCCTGTAATTGTGCTCAACAGTAATGTCGGGATACCCGTACTGTATTGCAGCAAAGCTGCGAGCAAGGGCGACTGCGATAACAAATACATAACAGCCAACGCTTTTGCGGCGCAATTCTTAAAATGGTATAATTTAGCCTACGATAAGAGGGTGAGAGAGTTCGATTTTGAGGATTTTAACAAAAGCGCGGGCAAGATTGTACTTAGCGACGGCAGCGTTACTATATCGGGTAAGGATTCGATAAGCTACGCCCCCAACGGCGGCGCTAAGAAAAGAGGACTGGATTTATAAGTCCATACAAAACTTACTGATATTCGGCAGTTTTCGTACTGCCGAATTTCTTTTTTAGTAACATTAGCAGGCAAGTGTAATGCGGCGCATGTCTTTTGTTGAAAAAGCCTATATTACTGATTTTTGCATAATAATTTGATTGACATTAGTTTTTTGCTATGGTATTATTTTCATTGAGCCGCTTGGAAAGGGTATCAAGAGATTTTATCCACCCTGACAGCGAGACTGGAGAGAGGAGGTAGCAAAATGTACGCAATAATAGTTACAGGCGGCAAGCAGTATAAGGTCGAAAAGGACATGATAGTCAAGATCGAAAAGATAGCTGCTAATGCCGGAGATGTTGTTAAGTTTGATGTGTTGCTGATTAACGATCAGGACAATATATTGACTGGCAAGGATGTGGCGGGCTCTTATGCGGAAGCGGAAGTTCTTGGCGACGGCAAAGGCGATAAAATTATCGTCTATAAGTACAAGTCAAAGAAGAATGTACGCAAAAAGCAGGGTCATAGACAGCCCTTCACCGCAGTTAAGATTACTGCAATCGCAAAATAATGACTAGTGTAGTATTCACTAAGAAGAACGGACGGATAACTCGTGTTGAGTGTGAAGGTCACATAGGATACGGAGTAGAGGGAGAGGACATAGTTTGCGCGGCGCTGAGTTCGATTGTGCAGACGGCGGTGCTCGGGGTTCTGGGAGTGGCAAAGGTCAATGCAGAATATAAGACAGATGAGGCAAAGGGAGCGCTCAGTCTGGTAATACCGGACAATATCAGCGCAAGACAAGCCGAGGCTGTCGAGATAATACTGTCGACATTACTGCTTGGAGTGGCAGATCTCCGCGAGGGTTATTCGGATTTTATTGAATTGGAGGTAAGGTAATATGTTTATCAAAATACAGCTGTTCGCACACAAGAAAGGTGTGGGAAGTTCGCGAAATGGTAGAGATAGCGCTGCTCAAAGATTGGGAGTTAAAAGAGCTGACGGACAATTTGTCCTTGCAGGCAATATTCTCGTAAGACAAAGAGGCACAAAGCTGCATCCCGGCAACAATGTCGGCCGCGGCAAGGATGATACGCTGTTTGCATTAGTTGATGGCGTGGTGCGTTTTGAAAGAAGAGATAAAAACTCCAAAAAAGTGAGCGTCTATGCAGAATAGTTAACCGAAAGGCTGACTATATTTTACTAATTGTATGGCAAAACTGTCGGTTATCCGGCAGTTTTTGCTTTTGCTTTGCTATTGCTGCTGCGCTTGACGGCACAGACGCGTTTTAACTAAGATGTATTCCGCCGCTGCGGTGAGCGTAGAATAGGTATTGCTGCGCATAGCCCGAGTATTCGCCGTAAAGGTCAAGCAGATATTTGCGTATGCTCTCTATACATTTTGCACTGCCGTCAAGGCGGCAATATACCTTTCTTATCCATGTGTCGACGGGGAAAACATCCTTCCGCGCGTAACTGAACAGCAGTATGCAGTCGGCAACCTTGCTCCCGACACCCTTAAGTTTCATCAGCTTCGCTTTGGCAGAGGGGGTGTCCAGTTTTTCAAGCGCTACAGGGTCAAAGCCTTCGGCAACGGCTCTTGCGGTGTCTAGTATATAGCTTGCTCTGTAGCCGGCGCCTATTGCTTGATAGAAGGCTTCATTTTGCGCCGCCATAGCTTCGGCTGTGGGAAAGCCGTAGTAATCCCCGTAATTATTCCCTAACCCTGCGCACAGCCTGTTGAGTATGCCGCTTATTCTTTTTACATTATTGTTGGCAGATATTATAAAGCTTATGATGTTCTCGAAGTGCTCCTGTCTCAAAATTCTCAGCCCTTTGCCGAAGCGCAGGCTTTCTTGCATAAAAGGTCTTTCCTTGATGCGCTCAATTATTGCTCCGTAATCGGTATCAAGGTCAAAATAACTATAAAAGTAAGCCGTATCATCGGTGACAATGCTATAAAAGTCACTGCGGCGCTCGATTCTTGCACTCTTTTGTCCTGCGTGTACCGTATATACTCCGTCTGCGTAAAGATATCTAAACACCTGACCGCATTCAAAAATGGCTGCTGGGTCAAAGCACTCGTCAAAGGTTATCCTTATTTCGTTAGCTAAAACAGTAATCATACTAATTCCCAGTCTATCGGCGCTATACCGTTATGTAACAGGAAGGCATTTGTTTTTGAAAAGTGTTTGCAGCCAAAAAAACCGTTGAATGCCGAAAGGGGACTGGGATGAGGCGCTTCAAGCACCAAATGCCGCGTAGTGTTAATCAGCTTGGCTTTGCTTCGCGCGTTACTGCCCCAGAGCAAAAAAACAATGGGCTCTGCACGGCGCGAAAGCGCGCTGATAACGGTATCGGTGAAGATTTCCCAGCCCTTGCCGCGATGCGAATTAGCCTGATATTCTCTGACCGTCAGTGCCGTATTGAGCAAAAACACACCCTGTTTTGCCCAGCCTTCGAGATTGCCATGTTCGGGTATCTTTACAGACAGGTCGGTATTCAATTCTTTGTAGATGTTGACGAGCGAGGGGGGAGCTGGTATACCCGTCTCTACCGAAAAGGCTAGCCCGTGAGCTTGACCCGGATTGTGGTAAGGGTCTTGACCGAGTATCACCGCCTTGACCTTGCCGTACGGGGTCAGCCGGAAGGCGTTGAATATTTTGTACATATCCGGATACACTGTATATGCCGAATATTCTTTCTTGAGAAATTCTCTAAGGGCAAGATAGTAGGGCTTGCAAAATTCGTCCTTGAGTATTTCGTCCCAATCATTGCCAAAGTTAACCATAATCACTCCTTTTGAGCTTTTGGCGGTTTTTCTCCCAGGTAGCTGTACAGTCTGCACTGCAGTTTTCCATTGTAAAGCTTACGGTTTTTGTCTGCGTTGCGCCCGAAGTGCCTCTCGAATTCGCCGAAAGATGTTATAAGGTACAATGACCAGCAATCAAGGCGCTTGAACATCGCTGAAAAATCTTTCATGAGGCTGCCTACCTCTCTTTCGCTGAGCAGGCGCTCTCCATACGGCGGGTTGGTTATCATCACGCCGTATCTGTAGCGCGAATTGACCTCACGCATATCCATTCTCTGGAAGTGTATACTTTTTGACACACCAGCCCTTTCCGCATGACGCTCTGCAAGTTTGATTGCGTCGGGGTCAATGTCAAAGCCCGATATCCTTAAAGTTTTGTCAGTCTTAATTAGGTCCTTTGCCTCCTGTCGGGCGGCAAGGGCGATACTGCGGTCAAAAGTATCCCATGACTCGTACGAAAAGTCGCGCTTGATTCCGGGCGCGATATTATGCCCGATGAGCGCCGCTTCGATTGGCAAAGTGCCCGAACCGCAAAAGGGGTCGATAAAGGCGCGTTCGTTATTCCATACCGATAATTGTATAATGGCAGCGGCAAGCGTCTCTTTTATCGCCGCCTCACCGACCAAATCCCTGTAACCGCGCTTGTGCAGACCCTTTCCAGAAGTGTCGATAGTTATCTCGGCAATGTTATTAACGATTGCAAAATTGACCTTGTACTCAGCGCCGTTTTCTTCCACGGTAGGCATATTGTAGCTTTTTTTCATTTTGACCACAATAGCTTTTTTCATTATTGACTGGCATGCCGAAACGCCGAAAAGGATGCTGTCCACACACTTGCCGTTGACAGTTATCCGGGCATTTTTGGGCAAAAAATCCGCCCAGTTGATTGAGTGGACTCCCTCAAAAAGCTCGTCAAAAGAAGAACACGGAAAGGTACCTGCAAGGATATATACTCTCTCCGCTGTCCTCAAAAACATATTGCATCGCGCAATATCTCTTGCATTGCCTCTAAAGTACAGCATCCCGTTATTCGCCGGGGCGTCGCTTATCCCGAGAGACAGAAGCTCTCTTTTTGTAACCGCTTCGACGCCGAAAGCGGTACTTGCGCATAAATACAGGTCTTTGTTCATAATAAAATTTTAGCACATTAGCTATAATAAGTCTACACGGCAGAGACAATTACGTAATAATAATGTGTGTCCTTGCAATAGTAAAAATGTCTTTGTAAATTATTAATTGTTGTGGTATACTCTTTGTATACTTGGAGGACTACAGTGAGCAAGAAGAGAGATTTTTTTAGGCGGTTCTTGTACTTTATCACAAGACCCCTACTAAGAGTTGTAGCATGGACGATTTTTCGTGTAAAGCTTAGCAAAGACAAAAAAATTGAAGGTCAGCACCTTGTGTTGTGCAATCACTCGAGTCTTATTGACTCGGTTTTGGTCGGCAGTATGTTTAGAGAGCCGATATATTTTGTTGCCGCGTCTTTCCTTGCCAAGTCAAAGTTTTGGGGCAAGG
>CAYTUT010000009.1:0-19780 GCA_964441295.1 uncultured Christensenellaceae bacterium
GTATGTTATAGGCATTTCCAACAAAAACGGGCTTGCGGTGTTTAACCTCATCAAGCAGGTTGTGGAAGCGCAAGTTGTCGAAGCCGTCAGCGCCAAAAGAAATGTACAGCTCTCGGGCAAGGGCTTTTCGGTAGAGAGCATATTAAAATTCGAAATAGCTGCGCCGACTGCCACCATTATTATAAGAAGAGACTTTGACGATGCGCCGCACACACTAAAGTTTGTTGTTATTAACTCAAAAATCACAAGGGAATTTAATGCGTTGCCCATTTTTGAAGGCGCCGCATATAGTATTTATACCGTCAGCAAGGGAGAAGTCAAGACGCCTCTTATAACCGAGAAGTTTTATTATAACAAATGGTTCTATATATCCCCGGGCTATAAGGTCGCGCCGCTTGACATAGAGGAAATCAAGAATTACAAGCAAGGCGAAATACAGCCTGACAAGGATTGTATTATGCTTGTGCCCAGGCGCTACGGGTTGCGCATTTTTTAGCAAAAATTATTGACTTAGCAAAATCTCAGCTGCGCTCTCTCTTTTCCGCTCTCAAAGGCTATCAGCCTTTTTTATTGCCAAAATAGGTGATGTATTCCAGCTTGTGCGGGCTGTCGGGGAACAGATAGCTGTGCAAATCGATAAAATAATCATCAGTCATACTGGCAATATAATCCACTACGATTTGATTGGGCTCTTCCTCTTCGTAATCCCTATGTTCAATATAGGTGACACGGTTGCGCTTGACATAATCAATGTGATGATCGTATATCAGGCTCTTTCTGTTTTTGCTTGTCAATTCGTCAAGCATCCTGCCGTAAATATTTCTAAACATAGCGTCCAAAGGCTCGTACATCTTAGTCACCTTTTCGCTCTTGTATATCATTTTGTTATTTTGCTCTTTAGCCTTTTGAATCTTTGCGTATTCATCATCTGCAATCTTGATGTAATCCTTGCCATAGCTATGCTCGACCAAGCTGACTATTATATTGTTGATGAGCTCGCCGTTGAGCCCTTCCATGCTGTTGTCGATACATATTTTTGCCCGTCCGGCATCCTGCCTGTCCTTACCAAGATATGCAATAATGTCAGCTATCCTGACAACGCAGCCCTCAAGCGTGGACGGCACAAGCTTTTTGACCTTGCTTTCGTCCTTTGAGCATTCTTCGATTCGGGTGTAGAGCGCGTTAAAGGTATTATTGTTCTCGGGCTTATAGTGCTGCATTTCCCTCTCTCCGTTATGGCACAATATGCCATCGAGAGTCTGCAGGCTGATATTACACGGGAATATGCCGTCTAGCACCCTCACACTTTGCACATTGTGAAGAAAATACTTGCCGGTATTTTCGCGGTATATGCTGGAAAGTATATCCTCTCCCTTGTGTCCGAAGGGAGTATGACCGATATCGTGACCTAATGCAATCGCCTCAATCAGCTGAAGATTGAGCCCCAGCAGCGCCCCGATATCCCTTGCAATGCGGGACACCAGCTGTACATGCAGCGAGCGCCTTGTTATATCGTCATTGCGATAGAAGGAGAACACCTGCGTTTTGTCGGCATAACGGTTGTAATAGACGCAATTAAGTATCTTGCTGATATCTCTCACGAAAGAGGGTCTTAAAAGGCTCGCCCTGTCCATCTGAGGATGCTTGCGAATGACTCTGTCATCTCCGCAATAACTAGATGATTTTATCCCCTTCGCCCTATCCTCGATAATACGCTCTTCAATCTCTTTACTCAGTCTTATATACATATTATTCCTCGCTGGCGTGCTCAAATAAGCTTAAATATTCGGTTTTGACTACATTTTTGCGCGCATTGAGGGAGAGAATAACAGGTATCTTGACGCCCTCGTCGACAAAATCACGCATTACAATGTTAGTCTTAGCAAGCCTCGCCTCGTCAATGCTTATCAAATATTCGTTGCCCATCGCGTCAAATACATCCTCCAATTGCCTCGGATTGAACTTCGTGCTGGAAGAGCACTGCGATTGCAGTACAAACAATCCGTTGCCATCATAGCTGCTATAGTATTCATCCAAATAATCAATAAGGGTCTGAGGCGACAAATGCTC
Organism: uncultured Christensenellaceae bacterium; assembly: GCA_964441295.1. GTDB lineage: Bacteria > Bacillota > Clostridia > Christensenellales > CAG-1252 > SACC01. The sequence goes on from CAYTUT010000009.1 coordinate 2,071, forward strand.
CTTGTTTTCGTAAGGGCTGTACAGCCATTGACTGCGCCTGAATAGGTACTTCGGCTCGGTAGAAGTGCTTCTTGACCATATGACAACGAATCGTTTTCCGCTGCGGGCGATATCGCCCATTGTGAGCGAGTCGAGATCGGTGTCGGTGGTTAGCGCATATTTATCAAAATCCACAAGGGACATAAACTGTGCGAGCGCCTCTTCATGCGCGTTGTTTTCAAAGTGCTGAAAGTCCAACACAAGAAAATCGCGCGCATTTTCTATATACTGCTTTATCTGGTGGACGACATCTATCCACAGATCAAAAATCACAGTACTGTGATAGGTGTAGAGCAGTCCGTCAACGCTGTTTCTTTTGACGCGCAAGTCAAAGTATCTTACGCCGTTCATCATAAGGTCGTATACCGATGAGCTTTGGCACTTTGTCTGAGCGATGAGCCTTTCGGTAAGCGCTCTTGTACTGGAATCAGCAAGTAATCCCTCGTATAGCGCGGTATTTGAAGTAGCCGCGTCATGCGCGCCGGGCATTACCACATTTTTCAGCAATGTATCCTCTTTAAGCCCTTGCATCCAATTAGCAAAGAAGTTATTCGAATCAAGATAAAAAGTATTGTCTTCCGCTGTTTTGCAGGCAAATAGCGTTGTTGCGGTAACAATGCACACAGCTATCGCCATCAAATAGCAGAAGCTTCTTCTCATATAATGCGGCCGCCGAATATTGTGTTGATTATCTTGCCATGCTTGTCAACAATGTTCATATCCGCAAGATATCCCGGCTTGATGTCACCCCTGTCTGTCATGTTGAGCAGCTTTGCCGGTGTCAGCGTGCTCATAACCAGACAATCGGCAAGAGGTATCGCCGTGTTGGCGACAAGGTTCTCAACCATTTTGGATATAGGCGCGACACTGCCTGCTAGCGTATTGGTGCCTGCGATACAGCATACGCCTTGCTTCAGCTCTACAAGATAACCCTCTCCCTCCTTACCGAGATACAGCGGCGAAGTGTTGATACCCGATACAGCAAGGCTGTCTGACACGATGCACATGCCCGACGCTCCCTTGTTTTTGTATGTCAGATATATAAGACCATACGGTACATGCACTCCGTCGGCAATAATTTCGGCAACAATATCATCTCTGATTAAAGCCGTCTCAGTAAGCCCGAGATATTTTTCGATACCATCCCTTCTCGCCGCCCTCGATGTGCAGTTGAAAAGGTGCGTTACCGAATTAAGTCCCGCCTCAACACAGCGGTCAATCTCGGTGTGAATTGAATTGTCATGACCTGCCGACACCTGTATACCTTTTTCTTTAGCGGCTTTTATCAGCTCAATTATCCCCTCAACATCGGGCGCTACGGTAATTCTTTTGACAACATCGGCGGCGTTAAGCACAAAGGCGGTATTATATGCGTCCGGCTTGACAATATATGCTTTGGGCTGCGCGCCCGCCCCTGACGGACTGATAAACGGCCCTTCAAGATGCACTCCGTATATTCTTGCGTAAGGATTGTCTCCGCTGCACACTCTCACGCGGTCAATTACCTTCTGCAGCGCGTCAAGCGAAGCGGTAAGCGTCGTCGGGAGGTATGTAGTGGTGCCGTTGAGAAGATGGAATCTTGATATAGCCTCCATACTGTCGTCCGTTGCCTCCATACAGTCGTGCCCTTTGGCGCCATGCGTATGGATATCTATATAGCCGGATGCCAGTATGTAATTGCTGTTTTCACAGTCAATAACCTGCATATCGGCTTGAGGGACGATTGTCCCGCCCCGTTCCACTTTTTCAATTTTCTGCGATACAAGGACATCTCTATCCTTTATCAACATACCGCCAATGATAGTATCAATGTGCTTTATCAGTATTCTCATCGTTCACCTCAACAAAAATTATTCTTGCAAGTTGTATAAATTGATCGGCGGAGAGCATCTCGCCTCTAATGCTTGTAGACAGCCCCGCCTTTATTAATGATGTTTCCGCCCTTTCTCTCGCAATCCCCAACCCTCTTACAATATTGTTGACAAGGGTCTTTCTGCGCATTGCAAAGGCGGCTGCAATCAGCGGCTTTGCCCGTCTGACGTCCTCCGAAGGATATTTGTCCGTAATATCAATCCTCACTACCGCGGAATCCACATTAGGAGAGGGGAAAAACATATTTCTAGACACTTTGCGCATAAGCCTTGCCCTGGCAACCAGCTCGATTTGCGCAGTTATTGCGCCGTACTCCTTGGCTCCCGGCGGCGAGGTCAGCCGCTCCGCGACCTCATCCTGCACCATAATGGTAATACTTTTGCCCAAGCCTTGCTCTACCAATCTCATAATTACGGGCGTAGTAATGTAATAAGGCAGATTGGCAACTACCGCAAAGTTATCCCCCAGCTTGTGACGTATTACCTCCGAATCCTCCTCCATGAAGTCCTTGAATACCACCTCGATGTTATCGAATCCCTTGAGTGTGTCCTGAAGTATCGGACTGAGAGCGGGGTCGATTTCGTAGCTGAGCACCTTGCTTGCGCGTTCGGCAAGGCAAATTGTGAGCGTCCCTGCGCCCGCGCCGATTTCGAGCACTGCATCATTCTTTGTTATCCCTGAATCGGCGACGATAGCGCGCAGCATATTGGTGTCAGTAATAAAATTCTGACCATACCTTTTGTTGAACTTAAATCCGCTTTGGGCAATTATTTCTTTAACGCTCATCGCAAATATACTTTCTTACTCTAAGTTCTGCGCCAATATCGCTCGCTATCTTTTGCGCTTTTTGTATTTTTTCCTCTCCGACAATATCTACAATGCTTAATATTACCCTTTTGATTTTGCCGACACAGCACCTTGCAAAGTCAAGCATGGAGTAATAGGCAACCTCGCCGAACACAGGATGACACAGCATATTATATTCTTCGGCATTAACTTCGTTGAGGCTTATGTTGATGGTGTCAATATAGGGCGCAAGCTGCTCTACGATATTCTCTCCGGTTATCAGCAACGCTTGACCGTTAGTGTTGATTCTGGTTTTGATTCCCTTATCCTTTAAGTACTTCGCGACTAATATCAGATCGTGGTGGCGGTAAAGAGGTTCTCCGAATCCGCAAAAAACCGCCTCCTTATATTTGCCCAAATCACCTAGCGCCGCAATTACCTCGTTGACTGTAGGCTCCTTGTCCAACCAAAGATAATAGCCCTTGAACTCGTCCTTGCCGTTTCTAACGCAAAAATCACAGCTGTTGGAGCATCTGTTGGTCATGTTGATATAAAGCTTTCCGTCTATTTCGTATGTTATGGTATTGGTCATAATTTCATCCTTTGAAAAAATCTTTTTGCATTGTCGCTCGTTGCGCTCTCAATCTCTTCGGGAGCAACATCAAGCAGCTCCGCTATCTTATCTCTAACAAGGTACACCAATGACGGACGGTTGAGCCTGCCCCTATAAGGCACCGGTGTCATATACGGGCAATCTGTCTCAAGCAGCAGTCTCTCAAGCGGTATGCTCTTCAGCACTTCGTCCTTGCCTTTTGCAAAGGTTATGGCGCCTCCGATTGAATAATAGCAATCCATCTTGTTGTACATTGACCTTGCAAGCTCGGCGCTGCCGCTGTAGCAATGGAGCAAAACGCCGTTGCTAAGGTAATGTCTGTTGTCAGCTATCAGTCTGTTGAAGTGATCATACGCCTCGCGAAGATGTATCACAACGGGCAGCTTCAAGCTGTCTGCTATCTCGAGCTGCGCAACGAATTCGGCGCGCTGCTTTTCTCTAGGCGAAAGGTCATAATGGTAGTCAAGCCCGGTTTCGCCCCAGGCTACCGCCTTATGATGCGCGGCAAGGGCAATCATCTCATCGTACATTTCGCGGCTGGCAAGCCGCGCGTCATGCGGATGAAGCCCCACTGTATAATAGCAATCCTCATATTTTTCAGCAATAAGTCTTCCCTTACGCGAAGACTCAATGTCGTATGCCGCATTGACAACCGCATCAACACCATGCTGTCTGTAATCAGCCACAACCTCATCTAAGATATCGAATAATCTCGGGTCGTTGAGATGCGCATGACTGTCAATAAGCATTACCTCACCTCGCCGCCCGCCGCAACCGCTCTCTCCGGCGCAACAATGACTACATCTCCGTTAGCGTCCTCGGCGCAAAGTATCATACCCTCCGATTGCACACCTCTCAGTTTTGCAGGGGCAAGATTAGCTACAACTACTACATTCTTGCCCAACATATCCTCGGGAGAATACCATTTTGCAATGCCGCTCACTATTGTCCTCTCCTTGCCGCCGACATCCACTTTTAGCACAAGCAGTTTGTCAGACTTGGCCATTTTTTCAGCTGCTGTTACCTTGCCGACGCGCAGATTAACCTTGGCAAAATCCTCGATAGCTATTTGCGCTATTTCAGCGTTTTCCGCTTTTACCGCTTGGTCAGCTTTCTTTTGTGTATCCCCCGACAGCTCCAGAGCCCTTTTTTCCATCGCTTCCAGCTCCTTAGGTATATCAATTCTCGGGAAGAGCGGCGCCGAAGGATATACCTTGCCACCCTCTTTCAGTCTGCCGAAAGCGCTGATGCTTTCAAAATTATCGCCGCATTCCAAGCCCAGCTCTTTTAGTATATTCAAAGCTGTTTCGGGCAGATACGGTGTAAGAGCTACTCCCACAAAACGAATACACTCTGCAAGGATATAGAGCACTGTGTCCAGTCTTTGCGCCTTTGACGGATCCTTGCTGAGTATCCATGGACTGGTCTCGTCGATATACTTATTGGCGCGCTGAACCAATGTCCAGATTCGCTGCAGCGCTTCGGGGACAAGCAAGGCATCCATGTACGCTGCGATATCGCCAAGCATTGTCTCGGCATTGGCTATAATATCTCTGTCGATATCCTCTCCCGCTCCATTAAACTCCGGGATAACTCCTCCGCGGTACTGCTGTATCATCGCTACAGAGCGCTTTACAAGATTACCAAGATCATTGACCAAATCCGAATTAATACGGGTCAGAAGTGAATAGTTGGTATATACTCCGTCATTGCCGAAAGGCACTTCGCGCAGTAGAAAATATCTTATCGCATCCACGCCGTAGCGGGCGGATAATTCGACGGGGTCAATTATGTTGCCGCGGCTCTTGCTTATTTTGTCACTGCCAAGAAGCAGCCAGCCGTGTCCGTATACCTTCTTAGGCACAGGAATATCAAGCGCCATCAACAGCGCAGGCCAAATAATGCTATGGAATCTTACGATTTCTTTACCCATCATGTGGACGTCGGCGGGCCAGTACTTATTAAACAGCGTAGCGTCTTCGCTTAAATAGCCCAAAGCCGTAATATAATTGGCGAGAGCGTCAATCCACACGTATATAACATGCCTGTCGTCAAACGGAACAGGCACACCCCACTTAAAAGAGGTGCGCGTTACTGCAAGGTCTTGCAGTCCCGGACGCAAAAAATTATTGAGCATCTCATTTTGTCTGCTCTTGGGCAGCAAAAACTCGGGATTATCCTCAATCAGCCTGATTAGTCTGTCCTGATACTTGCTAAGACGGAAAAAATAACTCTCCTCCTTAGTCAATGTAACCTCCCTGCCGCAATCCGGGCATTTCCCGTCCACCAGCTGTGTCTTTGTCCAGAATGACTCGCACGGCACGCAGTACCAGCCCTCATATTCCGCCTTGTATATGTCGCCCTTTTCGTACAGCTTGACAAAAATTTTCTGCACTGCCTCCTCATGCTCGCGGTCGGTCGTACGGATAAACTTGTCATAGGATATTCCAAGCAGCTCCCATAGCTTAATCAAAGCGTCCACCTGCTTGTCCACAAAATCCTTCGGAGTAACTCCGGATTTTGACGCCACGCCTTCAATCTTTTGCCCGTGCTCGTCGGTACCTGTTAAGTAGAAAGTATCAAAACCCTGCATTCGCTTGAATCTCGCGAGCGCGTCGCATACCACTGTCGTGTAACAGGTGCCCAAATGCCACTTTCCGCTAGGATAGTATATCGGTGTCGTAATGTAATAGGTTGGCTTTGACATGTTGTTCTCCTTTATCTTCTAATCGATTTCATTTTCTTCCACTACCGGCGTTACTATGGTCTCGAACGCCTCTTTCAGCTCAACAAGACGCTGTTTTGCAAGCAGTGCTTTCTCCAGCTTCTGGTCTTTGGGCATTGCAGTCTTGATGCCGTGAATGTAGCTGTACGCCTCGCGGAGCTTATCGTTGGCTATCTGCAACACGGCAATTTGGGTGTCCTCACTGGCAAGCAGTGCCGCATCGGCCGCAGAGTTTATCGCAATGCTCAATCGGATTAGCCGTATTTCCCTAATCTTCTTATCCATGTCAAGCTGCTCCACCAAGCGGCATACATCGCTAAGCAGCCTGTTGTTTTCGGCATAAGCTATATCCAAAGGACTGCGGTGGTCGCGCCGTGAAAGCGCGACAAGCAGCGGTATACCGCCTGCCAAGGCAAGCACTGCCAAGCCATAGTACACAAGCAATTCGAGCAGCGTGTAATTAATACTATCCTCAATCCTGTTGCTGGTGTACGCGCCGTACTTGGCGTATATTTCCACCTGACCGCTCCCTTTGTGCGTATAGGTGAACACATTGCCCGTCTCCTCCTGCTTTACATCGTTGACAAACCACATTAACTCACCATCAGGCACAGTCCCGTTAAAATACGCTGTATACGCTACAGTCTTGCCGTATCTTATGGAATCGGTATCCTTGCTGATTACCAGCGCGTTTTCCTCCTCGGCATATGCGTTAAGCCCCGCAAAAGCAACGAACAGCGTAATTGCAATTAAAAAGGTGAATAATAGCTTTTTCATTATGCCTTATCCTCCTTTTTGTCAACAATGTGTACATCAAGCTGATTGAAGGGTATTGTTATCTCGTTGTCCCTCAGCGCGCGGTAGATGCTCTCCAACAGCTCGTAGTATACAGCCCACAAGTCCTCAGCGCTCGACCAGACTCTCACAAGAAAATCCACAGAGCTTTCCTTGAGCGCCTCAAGCCTTATGACCGGCTCAGGAATCATATGCACCTTTGGATGAGCGCTTACCACCGCTCTAATGATCTCCTTGACCTTGTCCACATCGCTTCCGTATGCGACAGAGAATGTGAGATCGCTGCGTCTTGTTGCGCGGGCGGAAAAGTTGGTGAGAGTACTGCCCATAATCTGCGAATTAGGCATTGTGATGACCTTGTTGTCGAATGTGACGATTTGGGTATAAAAAATGCCTATCTTCTTGACTACTCCGTCCACATTGGCCACGCTTATCCTGTCCCCCGCCTTGAACGGCTTGGAAACTGCAAGTATAACGCCGTTGGCGATATTGGACAGGCTGTCCTTCAAAGCAAGCGACAGCGCTAGAGCAAAGGCGGAAAATATTGCGACAAAGCTTGCGGTTGAAAAGCCAAGTAAGGAGAACAGCCAAATAATCAGCGCAAAATACAATACCACCTTAATCAAGGATACTACAAACGAAGCAAGAGAGCGTTCGATAGCGGTCTTTAATGCAACTTTTTTTGCAACACGGCTAAAAAGCTGTATGAAAATAAGACCGAAAATTAATAGCGCAACGAACTGCGCTATAACAACTCCCTTAGTCTCGAAAAAATTATTCAATGCTTCCATATACACTCCTATATGTTTTTTTCGAACGACGAAATGTTCATTCCGTCCCGGTAGCTGTAACTATAACTGTCTGCCATATTCTTTGCAATAATAATACCCAATCCCCTTTGCGCATCCTTATCCACGCTCTCAACGCTTGAAGGGTTGAAGGGTATGCCCCAATCCTTGAAGACCAAGGTAATTTTGCCGGCGGCGCGGCGGATCTCTACCACAATATCGCCTTTTTGGCAATAGGCATACTCGGCTATGTTGTTGAGCATCTCAACGGCAATCGCAACTAAAGAGTTGCGGCAATCTGCCTTCAGCCTCTTCAACCTGACCTTCATTGCCTCTACAAGGAGGCCTATTTCCTCTTTGCCGGCACTGATTTTGCATACCCAAACAGCCATAACCGCTCCAATACCAATATAATACATTATTTTACCATAATTATACTCTTTTTGCAATTCGTTGAGCCCAATAATTGCTATTTTGTGCCGCGTTTGTAAAAAAATCAACTGTCCCACCCGGCTGTCTCCACCGCAAATGCAATCTCTTCAGTACATTCAAGGCGTGCATAACTTGCTCAATTATTATAGCGGTACTTGTTATAGCGCCGCAATCTTCAGCCTTCAATCAGTGTAATTCAAAGCGGCATACCCACAAAGAACAAAAAGCCCGACAAGCGGGCTTTTGAAACTTCTACCAAACTATGCGGCTGCTACAGCAGGTTGATTCCGTTCTCGGCGCAAAGCTTCTCCATCTCTTCAGACCATATTGAGGCATGCACCTCGCCCACATGCGCTTTTTCAAGCATAAGCATGCAAAATCTCGACTGACCTATGCCTCCGCCTATAGACAGGGGGAGCTCGCCGTTGAGCAGCATCCTATGGAATTTTAGAGCCCGCCTATCTTCCTTACCGCTCTTTGTGAGCTGTTCGGCAAGGGAGGCTTCGTCAACCCGTATTCCCATCGATGAAATCTCAAAAGCAATGTCTAAGGTATCGTTCCAAAACAGTATGTCGCCGTTTAATGCCCAGTCATCGTAATCCGGGGCTCTGCCGTCGTGGGGAGTACCGCTATTCAGTTTGTCACCAATCTGCATAATAAATGCAGTTTTGTGTTGCTTCAAGAAGGCATGCTCGCGTTCCTTGGCGCTATAGATATCAGGATACAAATCCTCTAATTCCTGCGAGGTGATAAATGTGACCTCACGCTTCAGTTCTCCCTTTAGCGCGGGGAAAAGCCTGTTGACTTCCTCTTTGATGTCGACTATCGCGCCGACTATTTTGTTGACGGTGTCTTTAAGATAATCAAAATTACGATCTTCCTTGTTGATTACTTTTTCCCAATCCCACTGGTCAACATATATTGAATGGATATTGTCAGTTATCTCGTCACGGCGTATTGCGTTCATGTTGGTGTACAAGCCCTCTCCGGCAGAATAGCCGTAGTTTTTCAAGGACACTCTTTTCCACTTGGCAAGACTCTGTACTATCTGCGCGCTTACTCCTTCGATGTCTAATATATCGAATTCTACAGCCCGCTCGATTCCGTTAAGGTCGTCGTTAATTCCCTCGCCCGCTTTGACAAACAGGGGAGCGCTGACTCTCTCAAGATTAAGCGCTTCGGACAATCTTTTCTCAAAAAGCTGTCTTGCAATCTTGATTGCCAGCTCGGTCTCTCTGATGCTTAAAGGGCTCTTGTATCCTTTGGGTATGGTAAGTTGCATAATTGCCTCCTTATCTTAGCGAACCAACGCTTCTCGGGTAAAGTATAACATCTCTTATGTTGCTCATGCCCGTCATATACATTATAATTCTTTCAAGTCCCAGTCCGAAGCCGCCGTGCGGAGCAGAGCCGTAGGTGCGCAGCGCAATGTAGTCCTCATACGCCGAAACCGGCATATTTCTGTCATTAATCGACTTCATAAGCTTGTTGTAGTCCGCTTCACGCTCACTGCCGCCGATTATTTCGCCGACACCGGGCACTAACAGGTCCGTTGCGGCGACCGTTTTGCCGTCCGGATTTTGCTTCATGTAAAAGGATTTGATTTCCTTAGGATAATTAATAACAAATACCGGTTTTTTGAATACCTGCTCGGTAATGTACCTCTCGTGTTCGGTCTGCAAATCACAGCCCCATTCCACATTGTATTGGAATTTGGTATCGGCAGATTGCAATATTTCGATAGCTTTGGTGTAATCTAACACCTCGAACTTGTTATTGACAACATTGCTAAGCTTCTCGATAAGACCCGCTTCAAAGTGCTTTTCGAAGAATCCAAGCTCTTCTTTGCATTTTGCCATTACGGTACGCAGAATGAATTTCACCATATCTTCGGCAAGCTCGAGTATGTCGGGCAGTTCGGCAAAGGCAACCTCAGGCTCAATATGCCAAAACTCGGCAAGGTGGCGCGGAGTATTGCTGTTCTCTGCTCTAAAGCTGGGCCCGAAGGTATATATCTTGCCCATTGCCATTGCGGCAACCTCTCCCTCCAACTGACCCGATACGCTAAGACCCGCCTTTTTACCGAAGAAGTCAGCAGAGTAATAATCGTCCTCATTCTTATATTCGGGCGCGTAGCCTAATGTTGTCACCTTGAAAACTTCTCCTGCGCCCTCGCAGTCGCTGCCTGTGATAATGGGCGTATGCACCCATATAAAATTATTGGTCTGAAAATACTCGTGTATCGCCGCGGAAACTATCGAGCGCACACGAAAAACCGCGTTAAAGGTGTTGGTACGCAATCTGAGATGCGGTATTGACCTCAGATACTCCAGCGTATGTCTTTTCTTCTGCAGAGGGTATTCAAGCGGACACTCTCCGAGTACATCAATCTTTTCGGCATTAATCTCTACGCCGTCGCCTGATAGAGAGCAGACGGTCTCGCCCTGTACCCTCACCGCGGTACCCAGCCTCATATAATCGTTGACGCTGTCAAAAGCCGCTTTGTCTATCACAACCTGAATATGCTTCAATGAAGTGCCGTCATTAAGCTCCAAAAATGCTACATTCTTAGATTCACGCGAGGTTCTCACCCAGCCGCACACAGTAACTTTGGCGCCCAACTGCGCTGTGCTCAAAATATCCTTGATATCAACATGCTTCATATTTGTCTCCTCGTAACAATTATTAATCTTAGCATAGCACCGTGTAGTAGTCAAGAATTAATTGATAAACTCGAGCGTGTGTGCTAGTATTTATTGTAGAATATATAAGGCGGCAGGTAATTAATGGACAAAACTATTATAGCGATAGGCGGAGGAGAACTGCGCAGTAAAGAAACGCTCAAAATAGACGGCTATATTGCCGCTCTTGCCAAAGCGCACGCCGGTGAGCAGCGCGCTACGGCACTGTTTTTCCCCACCGCAAGCCACGACAGCAAGCCCTACTTCAACTCCTTCCGCAAAACATATACCTCTGTATTTGATATCAAGGTCGATGTTGCCCTGCTTACTCGTAACGAAATGACACTGGAGCGGATACAAGAGAAAATCAATACAGCCAATCTAATCTATATCGGCGGAGGCGATACAAAGCTCATGCTTGGTATGTGGCGGCAGACCGGCGTCGATTCGATGCTAATCGATGCTTATAACCGAGGCGTGCCCATTGCGGGTTTGTCTGCAGGCGCGATATGCTGGTTTGAGAGCCTCTACACCGATTACGATATAATCCGTGGCGAGAGCAGTCAGTATAAGATTATTGAAGGATTAGGTATAATTCGCGGACTTGTGTCTCCGCATTACGACGAAAGAGCCGAATTCGACAGCATTGTTATCGCACAAGGCACACCCGCCATTGCCCTTCAAAATAATTCGGCGGCGGTCTTTGTCAACGGTACGCTCAAGGGCGCGTTGTCCTCCGGAGGCGCGGCATATAGCCTGACACCTGACGGCGGCGCCCTCAAAAAGCGTCTAATCAAAATAATCGAATAAAACGGCGCCGAGGCGCCGCAATAACCATACTGAATGGTCAAATTGTCTATTATTCAGATTTTGAAGTATTGATAGTGTTTTATTTCAAATTGCCGTCTTATAATCTGCTTATACTTTGCCTGATACGCTCAATGCTCGTTTGCTTACCCAATAGCACAGCCATTTCGGTGGCTCCGCCCGGAGTATTCATTCTACCGGCAAGGGCGATGCGCACGCACCAAAATATTGCCGCCTTTTTTACACCCTCCTTCTCGGCAAGCGCCGAAAGCGCTTGAAAAAGCGTATCATTATCCCACTGTCCGGCAGTCTCCAGCATTTCCAGCGCCGCGCTTAGCAGTTTTTTGGCGGTATCTTTATCCGTTTTGTTTTTTTGATGTACAAACAGTTCAAGGTCGTAATCACCGTATTCGCCAAGAAAGTCCACAAGCTCCCCAATATCTGAAAAAACCTCCGTCCTTGGTATCAACAGCTCTGCCAAATAGGTGTAATCGACCATGCCTGCGATTTTGCTCCTTTCCAAAAAGGGCAATGCTTTCTGCACATACTGTTCGGGCGTCAAGGCATGCACATATTCAGAGTTGAGCCATCTAAGCTTTGCCTCGTCAAAAATACTTGGACTGCAGGAGATTCCGTCTACTGCGAACAATGTTTTCAGCTCTTCCATGGACAGCTTTTCGGTATTGTCCTTGGGGCTCCATCCAAGCAAAGCAATATAATTAACTATCGCTTCGGGCAAATATCCCTTTTTGACAAAGTCGTCAAAGTTTGCATCCCCGTAACGCTTGGAAAGCTTGCGCTCCTTGTCCTTCATAATTGGCGGCAGATGCATATATTGCGGCCGCTCCCATACGAAGGAATCATATAAAAGATTGTACTGCGGAGTGGAGGATAGATATTCGTTGCCGCGTATTACATGTGTGATTCCCATTAAGTGGTCGTCTACGACATTGGCGAAGTTATAAGTCGGCATGCCGTCGCTTTTGATGAGTATTGCATCGTCCATATCCTTGTACGGTACGCGTATATTGCCATATACAAGGTCGCCGTACTCGCTGTAACCCTCGCCCGAGGGAATGTTTTGCCTTATCACATATGGCGCGCCGCTGTCAAGATTGCGGAGTATTTCCTCTCTCGACAGCTTAAGACAATGCTTGTCATATTTGGTCGATGTGCCGTCTGTATTATGCCTTTTGCCGCAAAAACAATAGTATGCTCCACCCTTGGCGACCAGCTGCTTTGCATAATCCATATAAAGCGGTTTTCTTTCGCTTTGTATATACGAATATCCGCCGTATTCCTTGCCGGGACCCTCGTCATAATCAATGCCTGCCGCTTTGAGTGTGTTGAAAATAACCTCTACTGCGCCCTCCACATATCTGTCCTGGTCGGTGTCCTCAATTCTTATAATGAACTTGCCGCCGTTTTTGCGTGCGTACAAATACGCATACAATGCCGTCCTTAGATTACCTATGTGCATGAATCCCGTGGGACTCGGGGCGAATCTTGTTCTTACCATAAATACCTCTGAGATAATTATTGGGGATTATGTGTTAATCATTTTTGGTTTTTGACTTTTCTTTCGCTCTGTACATATTGCTAAGCGTCGCTTTGCGTATGCGCAGGCTTTTGGGAGTGACTTCGAGGTATTCGTCCTCGCTTATAAACTCGAGCATCTCCTCAAGGCTCAATCTCTTCGGCGGGGTAAGTCTCAACGCCTCGTCCGCGCCCGAAGCGCGCATGTTGGTTACATGCTTTTTTTTGCATACATTGACCACGATATCCTCTGCCTTAGGAGTGTATCCGACTATCATACCCTCGTACACAGGAGTGTTAGGGCCGATAAACAAAGGGCCTCTGTCCTGGGCATTGAACAATCCGTAAGTTACGGCGCTGCCCGTCTCGTACGCTACCAGTGAGCCGTAATTGCGGCGTGACAGGTCGCCTTTGTATTCTTCGTATCCCAAAAACAAGGTGTTGAGTATGCCTTCTCCCTTGGTGTCTGTCAAAAACTCGCTCTTGTATCCTATGAGTCCTCTAGCAGGTATAACAAACTCCAGTCTTTTTCTAGAACCCAGCAAGCACATGTTTCTAAACTCGCCCTTACGGCTGCCCACCTTCTCCATAACCACGCCTACCGACTCATCGGGCACATCGATAATCAGCTGCTCCATCGGCTCAAGCTTCTTGCCGTTCTCGTATTGAAAAAGCACACGGGGCATGGACACTGCGAACTCGTAACCTTCGCGGCGCATTGTCTCAATCAACACCGAAAGATGCATCTCGCCTCTTCCCTTGACAATAAATGTGTCGGTACTCTCAGTGTCCTCTACCTGTAAGGAAACATCCTTGAGAAGCTCTCTGTACAGCCTTTCCCTAAGCTGACGGGTAGTGACAAACTTGCCCTCCTTACCCGCGAAAGGACTGTCATTGACCATAAAACGCATCTCAAGTGTTGGCTTGCCTATCTTCATGAAGGGCACCGGCTCCACGGAGTCAACAGCGCATATGGTGTTGCCTATTGTAATATCGGCGCAGCCTGATATACATATAATGTCACCGACCATTGCCGCGCTCACGGGGACTCTCTTGAGGCCGTCTATCTGCATAAGTGTCACAACCTTGGATTTGTAAGGCTGAATTGCGCCGTGGTAGTCGCATATCGTTATCTCTTGTCCGGTAGCGATTTTGCCGCGCTCCACTCTGCCGATACCTATGCGCCCGACATATTCGTTGTAATCAATGCTCGATATAAGCACCTGTGTCTTTCCATTTTCGTCACCCTTGGGAGGGTCAATATGATTGATGATAGTCTCAAAAAGGTCGGTCAAATCCTCTTTCTGCTCCACTTTCATCGAAGCGGTACCCAACCGGCCGCTGCAGTACACTATGGGGCTGTTGAACTGCTCTTCATCCGCATTGAGGTCAATCAAAAGACCCAAGATCTCGTCCACAACACGCTTGACATCGGCGTCCTGCCTGTCTACTTTGTTGACACAAAGAATTATCTTGTGCCCGAGGTCAAGCGCCTTTTGCAATACAAAACGCGTCTGCGGCATAGGCCCCTCGACAGCGTCAACAAGCAACAGCACGCCATTGACCATCTTGAGTATCCTTTCCACCTCTCCGCTGAAGTCCGCATGTCCCGGCGTGTCTATGATGTTGATTTTTTTGTCCTTGTAATATGCCGCGGTATTTTTTGCAAGTATTGTGATGCCTCTTTCTTTTTCCAGGTCATTGCTGTCCATGACACGCTCGCTAACTTGCTGATTGGCGCGGAAGATTCCCCCTTGCTTGAGCATTTCGTCCACTAAAGTGGTCTTGCCATGGTCTACATGCGCGATTATCGCTATATTTCTCAAATCATTTCTAATCATTTTTATATCTTAATTCTGCCTCTCTTCCTTTGTTGGTTATTAATTAGTAAGCTCTTTGGGATTAAGTCCCTTTAACTCGGGCAGTACAAACAACCCGTCCTTTCTGATAAGCACGCCGTCAAAATAGATCTCTCCCCCTCCGTATTCCGGAGTATGCACCTGCACAAGATCCCAGTGTACCGCGCTTTTATTGCCGTTGTCGGTCTCGTCATAGCATGCGCCCGGAGTGAAGTGTATCGAGCCGCTGATTTTTTCGTCGAACAATATGTCACCCATCGGCTTTGTGATATACGGATTGACACCAAGGGCAAACTCGCCTACATAACGCGCGCCCTCATCGGTATCAAATATCTTATTGGCATGCTCCGTGTAATTTGCCGACGCCTCGACAATCTTGCCGTCTCTAAACACGAGGCGCACGTCCTCGAATTTAATGCCGTTTTCGATTGACGGCGCATTGTAGTGTATATAGCCGTTAACGCTGTCGCGGACAGGCGCACTATATATCTCGCCGTCGGGGATATTGTGATGCCCGCTGCATGCCACTGCGCCGATACCCTTGACGGAGAAGGTCAAATCGGTGTCGCATGCCTTGATTCTCACCATATCCGTCTTATTCAGCAATTCGATCAAAGGTCTCATTGCCTCGCCCATCTTAGCGTAATCAAGACAGCATACATCGTAGTAAAAATTCTCAAAAGCCTCCGTACTCATGCCGCTTTGCTGACTCATTCCCTCGGTAGGGTATCTCAGCACCACCCATTTTGTCTTCTTGACCCTTATCTCGTGATGAACGGGATGAGAATAATGCTTCATATAATCCTGCATGTTTTTTGCGCCCGCATCGGACAACTCTAGAGCGTTGTTGCCGCCTCTGATGCCGATATAGCACTGCATGTCCTTCATGCGGTGCTTCGCATATTTTGCCATAGCCTTAAAGGTACGGATATTGCCGCCTCTTATTATCTCTCTTGTTATTTTGTTGTCGGCAATGTTGACAACAGGCATACCGCCGGCGCCATACACAGCCTTAACCAATTCGTTGACGAAGGTATAATCTACGCCTGATGCCTCAATCAACACTTTTTGGCCGCGCTTAACGTTTATCGAGTATTCCACTAGCTGCTTTGCAAGCTTTGCATGTCTGCTGTCCATTATTACCTCCTTATCCGTCTTGAATATGCGAATCGGACTTATATTTATTGATTATACTCCAAACAAGCTCTTTTATCAACTTTAATGAATAAGAATATGGATATTTTTGGTATATTTATTTGATAATTTGAATGCAATGTGATAAACTAACTGTAATCGAATTTATACAATATTTTTACCAAACGGAGGTAGTTTTATGCCATTAGTCACTTCAAAAGAGATGTTCGAAAAGGCCTACAAGGGCGGTTACGCGATAGGCGCTTTTAATGTTAACAATATGGAAACCATACAAGCTATAACCGAAGCGGCAAGCGAGGAGAAGGCTCCCCTCATCCTTCAAGTTTCGGCAGGCGCTAGGAAATATGCCAATCCCGTATATCTGCAGAAAATGGTCGAAGCGGCTGTAATCAACACAGGACTGCCTATTTGCCTGCATCTTGACCACGGTGATTCGTTTGAGTTATGCAAGGACTCGATTGACGGCGGCTTTACCTCCGTTATGATAGACGCAAGCCACCACTCTTTCGAAGAAAATATCGAAATAACCAAAAAAGTCGTCGCATACGCTCACGCTAGAGGCGTAACCGTTGAGGCTGAGCTAGGCAGACTCGCAGGCATTGAAGACGCTGTCAATGTAAAGGCGGAGGACGCGTCCTTCACCCGTCCCGACGAAGTGGAAGAATTCGTTACAAAAACGGGAGTGGACAGTTTGGCAATCGCTATCGGCACAAGCCACGGCGCTTATAAGTTCAAGCCGGGCACAAAGCCTCAGCTTAGATTTGACATACTTGAAGAAATAGGCAAAAGACTGCCCGCTTTCCCGATAGTTTTGCACGGCGCGTCCAGCGTGCCCGGTTGGGCTGTCGAAATCGTCAACAAGTTCGGCGGCGCAATGCCGGACGCAATAGGCATACCCGAGGATATGTTACGCAGAGCGGCGGAAATGGCAGTATGCAAGATTAATATCGACAGCGACCTCCGTATAGCCTTCACCGGCGCAGTAAGAAAGCATATGTACGAGAATCCGGGCCACTTCGACCCCAGACAGTATCTTGGCGACGCGCGCAAAATGATGAAAGAAATGGTCAAGCACAAGATTGTCAATGTTTTGGGTTGCAGCAATAAGGCCTAATAACATCGTGAAATTTTTGACAAATTATGTTAAAACAGTTGCCTATTGACGGCGGCTTAGTATAAAATAAGTGTACATCAGAGATAATAATATTTTGGAGGATATATTTATGGCAAATAATGTTAGAGTAGCTATTAATGGCTTTGGCAGAATAGGTCGTCTTGCATTCAGACAGATGTTTGGCGCCGAGGGTTACGAAATCGTTGCGATCAACGATCTTACCGACGCGAAAATGCTTGCCCACCTTTTGAAATATGACTCTGCTCAGGGTCGTTATGCTTTGGGCGACAAGGTCGTAGCAACCGATAATTCAATTATCGTTGACGGCAAAGAGATTATCATATACGCAGAAAAAGACGCTGTTAATCTGCCTTGGGGCAAGATTGGTGTTGATGTTGTCTTAGAGTGCACAGGCTTCTATTGCTCAAAAGCAAAGAGCGAGGCGCACATTACAGCCGGCGCAAAGAAAGTTGTTATCTCCGCTCCTGCCGGCAACGACCTGCCTACA
>CAYTUT010000010.1:0-19045 GCA_964441295.1 uncultured Christensenellaceae bacterium
AACAACCCCCGCTGTAGACACCCCCAGACTATCCGCGCCTTTCAAAATATCGTATGCCTTGGCAACGGCATTGCGCAGATACTCATAATGGTACTCAGGGTCCGAGTTGAGCTTGGGCAGCCATAATATCTCTTCGCTAAATATTGACTCGCCGTCGATAACGGCGCACACCTTGATATCACTGCCCCCCGCGTCCAAACCGATTCTCTTGCCTTTTTCCTTGCCGCCAACCTTAGGAAACACCCAGCAGGGGACTGGCAAGCAAGTGGAATACTCAAAGACAAGAGGACTTCCGAAAGCTCTCGTAAAAAAGTGGTAGTCAAAGCTTCTTCTGCCTTTAGGAGAGAAAAGAGCGGAGAGCACCGTTGAGCAGTACAGGTCATCGGTTACTACTCTGCTGCAGCCTACAATGTATAACAAGCTTTTGACCAGCTTTTCAAGATACTTTTCTGTATCTACAAGCTGTGGCGCAATGAACGCATCGTGCACATAGACTTGATTAGTATTCCTGACTAATGCAAAGCTGACCTTCTTACCTCCGCTTTTCAACGCCTCTTTTTCGTATTTTTCAAAATATTTGTTAATCGAGCAAAATTTCTTATCCATAAACATATTACACTTGTTTTTGTTCTACTTGTTGAATAAATTCAGTAATTATCCTTTCGTATGCTTCCGGCGCCACCGAATAGGCTCTTGCGTGCGCTCCCTCCTCAAAAAGGTGAAGCGTTGCGCGGGGATTAGCCTCGCTGAGCTTCAACGCATGCCAGTACGGCGTGAACGCATCTTTCTTAGAATGCATAATAAGCATAGGGCAATCCACCTCTTTCGCCGCATCAGCAATATCAATATTACTAAGCACCGCCCTCGACAGCAAGTACGCGCCTGCTACTATTGACGGGTAAAGCAGCATTATCTTGCTTAAATAATCAGGACCTCTCGATATTATTATGTCCTTAAATGAGCTAAACGAGCAGTACGATATCAAAAAGCGGATATCGTTCCTTAGCGAGGTTACGAGAGTCGCTGTCGCCGCGCCGAGAGATATCCCGTACAACCCGATAGATATATCGCCATATGTATTATACATGTATTCGAGCCAATCCTCGGTGTCTCTTCTTTCAAAATAACCGAAGGTCACCGTCTTGCCGCCGCTTTCTCCACTGCGTCGCATATCGGGAGCTATTACATTATATCCTAACTTGTTGAATATAACCGCATACTTAGCTATTGTGAGCGACCTGTTATTGTAGCCGTGCAATGCCATAATCCATTTTTTGCCGGGAGTTTTGGCGGGGTATATCCTTGCAGAGAGCTTATATTTGTTGCGTCCGGTTATCCGCACTCTTTCGTACGGAGTCAGCAAAACATCGTGTGGAATCTTTTGATTGCCGCTTTCCTCTTCGAATATCATCTCTTCACTGCGAGGGGGCGGCATCAAAATCCTTCGCGCAATCAGTATACCCACTACAAGGTAAGCCAAGGCAAAAAAAGAAAAGATACCCGAAATGCTTAATATAATTTTTACCGCCACTTTTACCTCCGGCACTTGCGTTTGTTATCGCCCGCGTTGTCATTTTAACCATTATAACCCGAGAGGCAAAACTTGTCAATATTTGCATAATAATGTAATTTCCGTCATACAAATTAATGTAAAACGGGAGGAATTATGAAGGAGCATATTTGCAATCGAGTAATAGCTTGCGCAAAATTTGTTATCGAAAAAAACTGCACCGTGCGCGATGCGGCGGCGCAGTTTAGGATAAGCAAATCCACTGTACACACCGACCTGACGAAAAGGTTAGTTGTGATTGACCTTTCGCTGTATGAAGAAACCCGCAACATATTAGAAAAAAACCTTGCCGAGCGGCACATCCGCGGCGGAGAAAGCACTCGCAACAAATATTTGCATTGATAATATTTGCTTGTTGCAAGTGCGCAAATACATATGTTAATAACAAAACGCGCTGTCAAGTAATCGACAGCGCGTATATTTTTGTTTGCCTATTCTTCCTCCGGGGGCTTCTTCCACAGGTTATACCTTTCGGGGTGTTCGATTGCCGATATCATTCTATCCTTAGCGAAAGGCACATCCTTACAGATATTTTTTACAAGGTCTTTCATATATTCTCTTTGCGTGTGTTTATCCGCAGGACACGGGTTAAACAGTACAGGCAGCTCCTGTCGGCCCACCTCGCCCCTGATGTCGCATTCTTCAAGGTAAACAAAAGGTCTAATCACTGT
Source organism: uncultured Christensenellaceae bacterium (assembly GCA_964441295.1). Lineage (GTDB taxonomy): Bacteria > Bacillota > Clostridia > Christensenellales > CAG-1252 > SACC01. Next base: position 2,242 of record CAYTUT010000010.1, read on the forward strand.
GACATCGGTTCTATCCATATAGCTCACCGGAGCAAAAACAGACAGCCTGCCCTCATATATAAAGGACATGAGCATTGTTTCCAACACATCATCCGCGTGATGCGCAAGCGCTATTTTATTAGCGTTGATTTGGTTTGCTTTTGTACAAAGCGCGCCGCGCCTAAGCTTCGAGCACAAACTGCATGGATTACTTTCTTTACGGATATCGAACAATATCTCGGCAATATCCGTTTTTTCAACTATCAGCGGAGTATTATGCTTTGCAAAAAACGCGCGCATGTTGTCCATTTGCGTGCTGTCCTCCCTTGCGAAGCCCATATCAATATGGACGCCTACAAGCTCGAATTTTTGAGGAGAAAACTCCTGGTAAAGCCTAAGCGCGTAAAACATCAGCATGCTGTCTTTACCGCCCGAAACACCGACAATTATTTTGTCGCCGTCCTCTATCATATGATAATCGTTAATCGCGCGCCTCATCGCGCCGAGAATTTTGCGCATTATTCGGTACGCAGAGCCACAACAGGGTCCTTATCTGCGGCTATTCTAGAGGGGATAAGCCCCGAAACAACGGTAAGCACTATGCTTATACATACGAGGGAGAGTGCGGCAATCGGCTGCACATAGCTCAAGCCCGCTATTCCGGACAACGACTTGAGAATTGCGCTGATAATTATGGACATAATCCAGCTGATAAACACACCTATAATGCCTGCGCTCGCCCCTATAATCAAGGTTTCGGCATTAAATATACGTGATATATCGCGCTTTCTCGCACCTAGACTTCTTAACACACCTATTTCCTTAGTACGCTCAATAACGGACACATAGGTAATTATGCCAATCATGATAGACGAAACCACAAGAGATATTGCCGAGAAGGCAACCAAAACATACGAAACGGCGTTGATTATAGTCTCGATCATGGAAAACATATTGCCTGACGAGTCAACATAGCTTATCTTTTGCGAATCCTCTTTATCTATATTGTATTCGTCCAGATAATTCATTATCTTTGCTTTGTTCTCGAATGTCGAGGGATAAATATAGATTTCGGAGGGTATAATCGTGCCGCCCAAGTGCTGCATCTTGGCAAGCAGCAGGTCCTCGGCGGTAAAAGTAACGGCATTCGCCAAAGCGCCAAAGCCCATCATACTCATCATGTCAAGATAGGGTTGCCACTCCGAGCGCATTGCCTTGCCCGTCGTAACATCCGTTAACTTCGCTTGAGCGTTGGTCTCAAGCGCCGTCAAATATTTCTGATACTCCTCTTCTTGCGCCTTAACTATTTCGGATTCTTTCTCTATCTCGACCACATAGTCAATCAGCGACGAATGATATATCAGTCCGGTGCCTACCCAGCTCATGCTCGCATCGCGGCTCTGACGGATAATTCCGACAAGATTGAGCTTGACCCCTTCCTCAAAAAGAACATCTTCATCCCTATTTGAAGGCTCATAATAATTTTTCGAACCTAGCTCGTAGTAAGAATCATTCAAAATAAGGCTGAATTCGGTCTCTAATGCCTTGTCAAAGGATATTGTCTGGTATTCGTCGCCGTTTTGGTAGTAAGATATGCCCAAAGCGTCAAGAATCTTTACCGAAATACGGTTGTAGCGGTCAACTACAAGCGCAACTTCATTGTAAGCCTCAGGCATCCTTCCATCGACATTGAGCACATCGTATTGCGTTGCCATGTATTCAGGATTATCAATCAATTCCTGCCATTTCGCATTGACCATATCGACACTATGATAAAGAGGCAGAGGGCCTATATCGTATGTTTCGTACCTTTTGGATACCAGTCTGAAGTCATACGCATGGTAATACGCAATACCGGACACCCAACTTTTGTCCATGTTATTCAAATACTCAAGGTATTCCATATTAAAATAGTTGCGGGTAATCATGTTCTTCAGCTGCTCAATAATCGGAGAGGAGTACGGCAAAATATACGGCTCACTAGGATAACGCGGCGGTCTTTGCCCATTATCGACGCCTTGCGGCCCTCCGCCCTGCATAAAGCTCATCATGGTGTTCATATCCATATTGTATTCCACTATACTTAGAGGAAACTCCGCAAGATTATCCTGCTGGAATGTATTGATAAAACGCGTAAAGCCCGCGGATACGGATAATACCAGCGCAATGCCTATTATTCCAATACTTCCGGCAAAACATGTCATAATGGTCCTTCCGCGTTTGGATATCAAGTTCATAAAGCTGGAGTATATCGCAGTCCAGATGGACATCGAGGTCTTGGGCGGACGATGTTTTTTACCTTTGCCGCCTTGTTTCGCATGGACAGACTTAACCGCTTCAGCAGACTGTCCGCCGCCCTCAGCCAAATCTGCCGCCGCTTTTTTCTTCGGGGATACTGGCACGCTGCCTGCGCTTGCTGTCATTTCCGCACTGTCATCATACGGCGCGCTGTCGTCCACTATTATTCCGTCCAGTATCCGTATTATCCTTGTGCTGTATCGGTTGGCAATATCCGGATTATGCGTAACCATTATCACCAGTCGGTCCTTTGCGACCTCCTTCATCAGCTCCATAATCTGAATACTGGTAACGCTGTCCAGCGCGCCCGTCGGCTCGTCCGCAAGAATAACTTCGGGATCGTTTATCAGCGCTCTCGCTATAGCTACACGCTGCATCTGTCCGCCCGAAAGTTGATTGGGACGCTTTTTTTCTTGACCTGACAGACCAACCTCATTCAAAACTTTGAGCGCTTTCTTCCTTCTATCTTCTTTAGAGATTCCCGAAATGGTGAGAGCAAGCTCAACATTATTGAGCACGCTCAAATGCGGTATGAGATTGTATGTCTGAAATACGAAGCCTATCGAGTGATTGCGGTACGAGTCCCAGTCACGGTCCTTGTAATGCTTGGTAGAAACCTTGTTGATAATGAGGTCTCCGTAGCTGTAGCGGTCAAGTCCGCCGATAATGTTGAGAAGGGTAGTTTTTCCGCAACCCGAAGGTCCCAAAATGGATACAAATTCACTTTTACGGAAAGAAATACTCACTCCGTTAAGCGCAGCTACCTGCGATGACCCGTCTCCGTAATACTTTTTGATATCCACCAGCTTTAACATCCCGCACCCCTTTAAAACAAAAAACTATCTTAGCTTGAGCAAGCAAAATAATTATAACAACTGACAACTTGTATGTCAACATAAGTCTTTCCCATAATTGCTACTATTTTTTGACATTGTATATATTTACACAAAATTTACACAATTGAGTATAATCTATAACACGCATTCATAATTTTATTATGGAAAGACTTATTGAGTTACTCGAACAACTCATTCCCGGCAGTTATCTACTTATAACCGTCGCCTCCGCGCTGCCCTTAATTGAATTGAAAGGCGGCATATTGCTGGGTTTTGCAAAAGGTTTGAATCCGATATATGTGTTATTGCTGTGCTATCTCGGCTCCAGCGTAACTGTTCCGATTATTCTGTTGTGCCTTCGTCCCATATTGAGTTTTGTCAAGAAAGTTCCCTTTTTCGGCAGGTTAGCACTGTCGACAGAGCGTAGGCTTTCGTCCAAAGCCGCGCGCTTTGAGCAAAAAAACCGCGTTCCCAACACAAAGAACGGCTTGCGCACGGGCATCCTTGCCGCTCTATTCGTCTTTGTGGCGCTGCCTCTGCCTTTAACGGGCGTATGGACGGGCGCGGCGCTTGCCTGCTTCCTCAGTGTAGATTATGGCAAAGCGCTTTTCACTATTATGTCGGGCAATCTTGTCGCAGGTCTCTTGGTCTTTGGGGTGGCAATGCTTTTTGCGCCTTATGCGGATATTATCTTCTTGATGTTCTTGTTAATCGTTGTTATAGCGTTGGTTTCAACCGCATTATACTCCCGCATCAAATCTTTTGGCAAAAAAACTGCTAAATTTCAAAAAAACAATTTGAAATAATTGCTTTAGCTCGGCATTTATATTATAATAATGCCTAGACGCTGGAGTATGGTGTAGTGGCAGCACATAGGCCTCTGACTCCTATGGTGTAGGTTCGATTCCTACTACTCCTGCCAGATAACTGCCGATTTTTTTCGGCAGTTTTTCATTTTTGACTCTACCACACGGAAATTGCCTATTATCGCGCTTTGCTTCAAGCATTAATTTTCAAGTCTTATTTGACTATACTAATACGATGTGATAATATAATACAGTCAAAGCGTTAATCAGGAGCATTATATGAAAAAATTTACCAAAATTGTGGCAATGGTGACACTCGCGGTTATTCTGGTATTCCTCTTTGCGGGCTGTAACAAAACACGCCTGTTATACGAAAAGGATTATGTCGAGTATTATTATGACAGCGCGCTCAACCGCTACATCGCCACCGGCAGAAAGCTAAGACTCAACGAGAATAAGATTTCCTTTACCATGACCTTTGCCAACGATACAAGCGTAACCGGCTCTCTATCGCTTGAAGAAGACATCAATGGTTTAGTTTTGACCGTGCCGTCCGAGGCTTTTGCGCCCTTTAAGGCAAATTACTCACAATATCTTCAGCAGGCATACGCTGACATGTACAGCAGTGAGACAATTCAGGCGCTGCTCGACGAAATAAAGATAATGGAGCAGATGTATTATGATAAAAAGCACATCTTCTCTTCGCGCTCAATACAGCTGATCAAGGCCGTTTCCGAAAATGACAAAAATCCCAATTACTCAATCTTTGAAGGACTATATGACTCTGTCAAGGACGCTGACCTCCAGTATCTTTTCCGCAACGGCAAGCTGTTCACTGTCCAAAACGGCAAAACATCCGACATTGCCTACGGCACATACTCAATCAATGAAAGCTATATTACAGTAACCCGTACCGATGCTGACGGCAACATAATGTACAAGGAAGGCATGCCTATAACGCTGAGCTATCTGTATACCACGATTAGTTACCCTGATAACTTTACGCTCACAACCGATGTGGATGATGAAGAATACAATAAGTTTGTCGAGTCCACCGCAAAGCTCCTTGCGGGCAAAACCCTTGCCGTACTAGTCAGCACCTTTTATCTAGCCGAGTAGCTTGCCGCAAAACGCGCCTTATTCGCGAAGAGCGCAGAGTTGCATTTATATTCTGAGATTACTGTTATGTTTCTATATGAATTGACAAGCAAAAGCGCCCGTGCGGGCGCTTTTGCTTGTGATCGAATAACAATGACTTTGGGGAGCAAAATTTCTATTTGTTTTCATCCTCAAAATACAGTTCGGGATTGACCAGCTCTCCGTTGAGTCTCAACTCAAAGTGCAGATGCGGTCCGTCGGCAATCTCGAACACTCCTGTCTCTGCAATCGTACCGAGGGTTGCGCCTTTGACGATATCCTGACCTATTATTACCGGTACACTGGCAGCTAGCAATGAGTATGTGGACTCATAGCCGTTGGCATGCCTTACAGTCACCGATGTGCCTCTTAGTGTCGTAGTAGATATTGCAGTGACCTTACCCGCCTCGGCTGCTTTTACCTCGGTACCTACGGGTGAGGCAATATCTATCGCTTGATGCGTTGACCAATGCTTAAGCGTAGCATTATAGACCAGCACGGTATCCGAGTAACCCTTGATTACCTCACCTTCAACGGGCAAAGCGAATACCAACTCGACAACTGTATTGCCGTTGTTATTGTTATTGTTGTTATTATTGTTGGTATTATTGCCGTTATTGTTGATTATGGTATCTGTAATATTGCCGCTGTCATTGTTTTTGTTGAGCGCAGTCAGCGTAATGAGCGTCCCGATTGCCAAAATACATACTACCATAAGTATAAGATAAATGTTCTTTTTGAAAAATTGCAGAGCGCCGTTGCTCTTATACTTCTTGCCTTCCATCTGTTAACACCTCCATTTAGCATAATTGTTGTCAGAAAAAATGATTTTATACAGCAATCAGATAATTCATCAAAAAAAACCATGCTTACCGGCATTTGACAAGGAGAGTGTAAAAAGTTATAATCCTATTATGAATAAAAGCAGCAATAATTTTCATACAATTCCACTTACAAAAATCGCCGCATCTCTAGCGCGCTGTATGGATATTTCTGCACCCGAAAAGGCAGAACCACACCTTCCCGAGTTAAGCAAATATCTAAGGGGCTCAGGACAGCCAAAAGTTGACAAAATACTGCTTTACAATCCCGACGCTATAGGCGCCGCGTTCATTGATGCCTTTTCGGAAGATTTTGCTAAGGTTGAGCAGCGCGCCCCCTTGCGCATTCCGCTGGTGACCGAATACCCGCCAATAACCAACGCATGTTTTTGCACCATGTACACCGGCGCGCATAACAATGTGCACGGCATTATGAGCAATCGGGATATGGAGCTTAAGACGGATACTTTTTTTGACGCTATGCGCCGCGATAACAAGACCTCCGCAATTGTTGCAGTAGGCCGTTCGACAATGGCCAAGGTTTTTAATAATACCGCGGCTGATGTTTTCCCTGAGCGTTATGACGGTGAGGTTATAAAAAAGGCAGTCGACCTTATAAAAGACGATAAATACGACTTAATTGTGGTATACAATCAAGAATTTGACGATTTGATGCATATCACTCACCCAAAATCCGCGCTGGCGCTAAAGGCAATGCGCACGCATATTGCCGCATTTGAACTGCTTGCCGATGCAGTAGATGTATATTGGAAGGAGCACAACACAATAATCGGCTTTGCCCCCGACCACGGCGCGCATCGCAAATGGTACGGTCTGGGCGCTCATGGCAATTATATCCCCGATGACATGAACATCTACCATTATTACGGATTAATCCCCAAAAAATAGCCGCAAACAAATATCCCCCGCTTACAACGGGGGATATTTTTATCGAATAGTTACAATTATCTGCCAACGAATTTCTTACTGCCTTACTCTTTTTCCATTTCGGTTTCAGCAAGCTCTGCCGCATTGACGCTTTCGACTATACCTGCACCCGACACTATACAGCCGTTACTGTCAACGACAACGCCCTTCTTAACAAAGGAGAATACCTTATCAACATGCTCCGCATCGGGTTTCTTTGTGAAGGCGCTGACCAACGGAGTGATGATAAAGGAAACGGCCATAGCCATAACACCGATAAGCGGAGACTTCGCAAGACCGCCTTTGATGAAGGCAAGAGCCCCCGTGAAGTTGGGATTGGGTTTGGTCACACCAAAGTATGTAAACAGCGCAAATGTTACCAATAGACTTCCAATAATACTTGCCCAGGCACCTGCTTTGGTTGCCTTTTTGGAGTATAATCCGTAAAAATAGGGTCCGATAAAACAGCCTGCCAAAGTGCCCCAGCTTATACCCATAAGCGCCACAATGGCTTCTATCTTGACAACAGCGAGCAATACGGATATCCCCACATAGACAACGCACATCACTTTCATTACTTTGTTTGTACTGTTATCCGAAGCCTTTTTATAAAAATAACCCTTATAGAAGTCCACTGCAACAGCCGAAGAGCCCGCAAGCGCCAAAGCCGCCAAGGTAGACATACTCGCCGCGAATATCAGCACAGCTATAAATCCCATAAACGCCGCAGGCATAGTCGCTTCGAAAAGCTGCGGCATTATCATGTCAGGATTAGCAGGGCTGATTCCATCGAATACTCTTGAGAAGGCACCCATAAAATAAGCGCCCCCTGCAATCACCAGCGCAAATATAGTGCTGACTACCGTAGCTTTTTTGATAGCCGCGTCATCTCTTACCGCATAGAATTTATGCACCGACTGCGGCAGCCCGCAGATGCCTACCGATGTCAGCAAGAAGATTATTGCAAGGTTAAAAAAATTGCTGTTAAAAAAGCCGGTAGGCGAGCTTGTAGACGCGAAAAATCCGAGATTCATCTCGCTTAGGCGGCTAATCGCATCGCCCCAACCACCCTTGTGCATAATGAGAATCATCATTACAATAACGCCGGCAAACATAATAATAGCCTGCACAAAATTGGAAAGCGCCGAGGCAAAATATCCTCCGAAGAACAAGTACAAAGCCGTAAGACCCGCCATTATCAGCACGCAATACACATAGTTGATGCCGAATACGGTCTCGAATACATAAGCCAAGCCCTGATATACTGATGCCGAATAAGGGATGAGAAACAAAAACATAATAATCGATGATGCCAATCGGATATTCTTTGATTGATATCTCTTCTCAAAAAACTCCGGCATTGTCTTGACACTCAAACCTTTAGTCATATTGCGCGTACGCCTTGCGAAGACCTTCCACGCGAGCAGACTGCCGATTAGCGCGTTGCCGACACCAATCCAAAGCGCCGCCAAACCATAACCCCAGCCAAATTTGCCGGCATATCCTATGAATACCACCGCCGAAAAATATGTAGTGCCGTAAGCAAGCGCCGTAATCCAGCCGCCGAAGCCCTTCCCTGCAAAAAGAAAATCGTTGAGTGATCTGCTCTTCTTTCTCGAAATGACTGTAATAGCCACCATCAAAGCAACATAAATGCCGAGTATGACATAAGCAATTATGCGATTAAAATCAACTGCCCCCAATAACATTTGTATTCTCCTTATATATATTAATCGGATTAATTATGCACAGCTCCGACCTATAAGCTATTTTACTATAAGAGACCTTCCGGTCATCTCCTTGGGCTGAGTCTCGCCCATAACATCGAGCAATGTGGGTATCACATCCGCCAGTATGCCGTCCGCTCTAAGTGAAACATCGCGTCTTACATCGTCAACAAGAATCAAGGGGACGGGATTGGTGGTGTGCGCGGTAAACGGCGAGCCGTCAGTATCCTGCATCTCGTCCGCATTGCCGTGGTCTGCCGTCACTATCGCCATGCCGCCCACTGATTGCACTGCCTCGATTATTCTTTTTACACAGGCGTCCACAGTGGCAACGGCTTTGACCGCCGCTTCCATTATGCCGGTATGACCTACCATGTCGCAATTAGCGTAATTGAGTATCATTACATCGTATTGTCTGCTGAGAATAGTCTCGACCGCCTTATCGGTAACCTCTATAGCGCTCATCTCGGGCTTAAGGTCAAATGTAGCTATCTTCGGAGAAGGGATAAGTATCCTTTCCTCGTTGGGGTTAGCTTTTTCCACACCGCCGTTGAAGAAGAATGTGACATGAGCATATTTTTGCGTCTCGGCAATGCGAAACTGCTTATAGCCCAGCTTGCTGATAAATTCGCCGAAAGTATTGTCCATCGAGCCGGGCTTAAAGGCCACATCAAGTCCGGTAAAGGTTTCGTCATACTGAGTGAACGAAACAAAAACGGGCTGCAGCCAGCCGGTTGGCCTCTCAAAGCTGCCGAAGTCGCCGTATATAAAAGGTCTGGTAAGCTGACGGGCTCTGTCGGGGCGGAAGTTGTAGAAAATAATGCTGTCGTTTTTCTCGATAAGCCCTATCGGCGCGCCGTTGTCGCAGATAACGCTAGGCAACACGAATTCGTCTGTAACTCCCCTTGAATAGCTGTCTGACACTGCTTCTTGAGCCGATTCGAATCTCAAGCCTTCGCCCACAGTCATCATATTGTACGCTTTGGCGACTCTATCCCAAATATTGTCTCTGTCCATTGCATAAAAACGGCCTGTTACGCTCGCAATCCTGCCGACTCCGATTTCCTTGGTTTTTGCATCCAAAGCTTTTACAAAGCCCAAACCGCTTGTCGGCGACACATCTCTGCCGTCCAAAAATGCGTGTATGTATACTTTGTCCAGACCTTCTTTTTTGGCAAGTTCGAGCAAGGCATAGATATGTTCGTTGTGGCTGTGCACGCCGCCGTCGGACACAAGACCCATAAGATGCAGCGCGCGCCCGTTTTCCTTTGCCGAACGGCAAGCCTTGAGCAGGCAAGGATTGACAAAAAACTCGCCGTCTCTTATCGCTTTGGTTATACGCGTCAGCTCTTGATACACTATTCTGCCCGCGCCGATATTGAGATGACCCACCTCGCTGTTGCCCATCTGTCCGTCAGGAAGCCCGACATCCATACCGCTGGCGCCGATAAGCGTATTGGGATATTTTGATTTTAATTCTTTTATGTACGGAGTGCCGCTCACAAATATTGCGTTGCTTTGATTTGGTTTGCCTTCGCCAAAACCGTCTAATATCACCAAACTATAAAATTTGCCTTTAGCCATTGTGTCCTCTCTTATAATCAATACGCTGCCTTCGTAGAGAAAGCAGCGCCCTTCCTTTTGTTGTTATGTAATTAAAAATTGACTACCTTATCAAAGTCCTCAGCCTTAAGACTTGCGCCGCCGATAAGCCCGCCGTCTATTTCAGGCATAGCCATCAGCTCGCTGGCGTTCTTCGGATTCATACTGCCGCCGTACTGAATACGGATAGCCTCAGCCGCTTCTTTGCCGAACAACTCTCCAATGCAGTCGCGGATAATCTTAATGGTGTCATTAGCGTCAGCTGATGTAGCGGTCTTGCCGGTGCCTATCGCCCATACCGGCTCATAAGCAATAACAACATCTTTCAGTTCGCTGACAGGTATCCCTGCAAGCCCTATTTTGGTCTGCTTTCTTACTACTTCAGCAGTAATACCCGCTTCTCTTTCGGAGAGCAGTTCTCCCACGCATACGATAGGCTTAATACCCTTCGCGAGCGCCGCTTTGGTGCGCATGTTGACTGTCTCGTCAGTCTCGCCAAAGTATTGTCTTCTCTCGCTATGACCGATAATGGCGTATTCGACACCCAGCTCAGCGAGCATATCCGCCGAGATTTCTCCCGTGAAAGCGCCCTTTTCCGCCCAATGCACATTCTCTGCCCCGACTTTGATATTACTGCCCTTAACAGCTTCGACCGCCGCCGCAAGAGAGGTATATGGCGTGCATATTACAACATCGCACTTTGCGTTAGCTACAAGGGGCTTCAATGCCTCAATCAACGACTTTGTAGCCGCGATATTGTTGTTCATCTTCCAATTTCCCGCGATAATAGGTTTTCTCATTTTAATTCCTCCAAAGCTATTTTCTCTAGGATACCGCCGTACGGCAATACCGATTACAATTCTTATTTGGCTGCAGCAAGCTGTAATGCTTCTTGCTATCTATTACCTCTCGCTAAGACACTCGATTCCCGGGAGGATTTTGCCTTCCATAAGCTCAAGACTCGCTCCGCCGCCTGTAGAGATATGCGTCATCTTATCCGCATAGCCAAGCTGGGCAACCGCCGCCGCGCTGTCGCCGCCGCCGATTATAGTAACTGCGCTAGACTCCGCAAGCGCCGCCGCAATAGCCTTTGTACCCGCGGCAAACTTGGGCAGCTCGAACACTCCCATAGGGCCGTTCCAGATAACTGTTTTGGCTTCTTTGATTATCTTTGCAAATGCCTTGACAGTAGCCGGGCCGATATCAAGTCCCATCCAACCGTCGGGAATAATGTGGTCCACATCCATAATATTAGCGTCATTGCTGAAAGCGTCCGCAATAATGTTGTCGATGGGGAGCATAAGCTTTACGCCCTTTGCCGCCGCTTTTTCCAGCAGTTCTTTAGCCAACTCGAGCTTGTCATCCTCGCAGATTGAATTGCCTATATTGTAGCCCTGCGCCTTAAAGAATGTATACGCCATGCCGCCGCCGATTATCAGGCTGTCAACCTTGTCAATTAGGTTGTTAATAACTCCGATTTTGTCAGAAACCTTTGCGCCGCCGAGAATAGCAACGAACGGCCTCTTTGGGTCCTCAAGCGCGCCTGCCATAATCTCCAGCTCTTTCTCGATAAGAAAACCAGCAACAGCAGTCTTTACGAAACCATACTGTACAATGCCCGCAGTGGAAGCGTGAGCGCGGTGAACAGTACCGAAAGCGTCGCTTACATATACATCGGCAAACCTTGCAAGCCTCTCGCAAAAAGCCTTGTCGTTATTGGTCTCCTCGTCATAAAAACGAAGATTCTCGAGCAAAACAACCTCTCCCTCTTTGCAGGCATTGACACACGCCTCAGCCTTAGCTTCGATAACATCGTCGGCAAAAACCACTTTGTTATCAAGGAGCTCATTGAGTCTGTCAGCCACAGCCTTGAGAGAATACTTCTTCTTGTTGTCCTCGTATGCGGCAACGCCTCCCTTAGGTCTTCCGAGATGGCTGCACAGTATAACCTTAGCGCCGTTGTTCATCAAATATTTTATTGTGGGCAATGCGCCTTGTATTCTGTTTTCGTCTGTTATGACATTGTCCTTAACAGGGACATTAAAATCCACTCTTACCAAACATTTTTTACCTTTAACCTCGATATCCTTAACGGTCAGCTTATTCATAAAACTCTCCTTGCGAATTAATTAACAAACAAATTATACCATTTAGCCAGTGCAATGTAAATTAATTTTTGCCTCAAAATGCTTCGCGTATAATATTAAATCCAACAAAAAACTCCGCGCATATAAATTTGCCGTTCAGCCTTGCTCGGAGCCGTTGGAATACAACTCCACAAAGCGGGAGATGAGCTTTTCGCTCATAGGCACACAGCTGTCCGCTATCCTGATGTAGCAGCCCTTCGGAGTAAGTCCTTCGCTCTTGATATAATAGGGCTTCTGGTCACCTGCAGAAAAGGCAATGCGTATTACTTCCTTGCCGTCGGGATATCCGATTTTATTAATGGAATACAGCCCCTTGATAGAGGGAGCAATATTGCGTCTGAGTCTATTCTCCACATTTTTTATTACTTTATCTATGTTTTTTACACCTTCGATAGTACGGTCATCCGCCACGCCGATATAAAAAACACCCCCGAAGCGGTTGACAAGAGCAACGGCAACTTTTTCGAGTTTTCCGTTAAGTATTACCTTGTATTCTACAAAATTGCTTTCCAATCTCATACAACCGCCGCCCTTTATTAGTCCGCTCTGCCTGTCAGGCATCCTTCTGTTTCCATGTTTGCAAATCCGTTTTGCCGCAGGGCCTCGTACAATACTACCGCAACAGCATTGGATAGATTAAGCGACCTCAACCGGCTGCGCATAGGTATGCGGATGCACCTCTCGTAGTTGGCAATAAGCAGCGGTTCGGGCAATCCGTGCGTCTCCTTTCCGAAGATTAGATAATCGCCGGATGTGTACGACACCTCGGCATAGCTGTGCTTTGCCTTAGTTGTGGCGAAGAAGTAATTGCCATTATTTCTCGCGAAAAAATCCTCAATGCAATCATACACCTTAATGTCCGCCTCGCTCCAATAATCCAGTCCGGCTCTCCTTACCGCTTTTTCACTGATATCAAAGCCAAGCGGGCGGACAAGATGCAGTTTTGCCCCTGTCGCCGCGCAAGTTCTTACAATATTACCTGTATTTTGAGGTATTTCCGGCTCTATCAGTACTATGTTCATTGTCGCTCCAAAACGCTTTTCTTGTCAAATTCGCGGTCAAGTTGTCTTTGTGTGTCTGCGGCATCTGCGTTGAAGCGCCTGCCGCCGAAGCATTATCCTCTGACCTCAGATAAAAAATCTGCAACGCTCAAAACATCCTCCGTACTCCTAATGCCCGCAAGGTTTTCCCTTATACTTCTCGCGCCCCTTTTGCCTGCGGTGTAGTATACAAGGTGGGCTTTCATAAGGTTAATTACCACATTATCCGGATAAATGCCCTTCAACAGTCCGATATGCTCCTCGATATCCTTTCTCAGGTCAACGACTGCCTCGCGGTTAAGTATATCGGAGAATATTTTCAAATTACCGAGCGCGCCGCGGGCAATCATCACACCGTCACAGCAAGTCTCGTCTATCATTTTGTGATAATCCTGCGCACTGATAACATCTCCGTTGCCAATGACCGGTATGTCTACCGCTTTTTTTACCTCGCGAATTACATCCCAGTCCGCTCTTCCGCTATAGAATTGCTCTCTCAGCCTGCCATGGACAGCCACTGACGCCGCGCCGCTTTTTTGCATCAGCGCGGCAAACTCCGGCGCGGTAACGCTATCCCAGCCGCTTCGTATCTTGACAGTTACCGCCCTGCCGGCCGCCGCTTCGACCGCCGCCCTCACCATTTCGGCCGCCAAAGCGGGAGTCTTCATCAGCGCGCTTCCCTCTCCGCCCCTTACAACCTTGTTGACCGGACATCCCATATTTATATCTATTATATCGAATTTTGCGAGCAAAGGCAAGCGCACAGCCTTGTACATGTCCTCGGGACAAGCCCCGAACAGCTGTACCGCCGAAGGCTTTTCAAGAGGCGCAAGCGCTGTCAGCTGCTCCGTCTGACGGTTGCCGTAGAGCAAACCTTTTGCGCTTATCATCTCGGTATATGTAAGCCCGGCGCCGTATTTGCGCGCTAAGTATCTCAACCCTATATCAGAAAAACCCGCAATAGGCGCCAAAACAGCATTGGATTCCAGCGCAACATTACCTATCCGCATGCTTAATCTCCGAGTAAATTGAGTCCAACTCCTCAAGGGAGCATTCTGTCATTTTTTTTCCTTTGGCGGAGACTATTTCTTCCACATTGGCAAAGCGTTTTTGAAATTTGCTGATAGCTCTGTACAATGCCGTTTCGGGCTCTACGCCGAAGTGACGCAGCAGGTTGACCGCGGAGAACAACAGATAGCCGCCCTCTTCTTCTTTATTGTCATTTGACGCATTCTCCAATTCGGTCACTTCTTCGAATACCTTTTCCTTTGCGCCCTCATAATTTTGCCAGTCAAAGTTTGCCTTCGCCGCAATCCTTTGGATTTTTTCCGCCTTAACTAAGGCAGGCAGATTCTTTGCTACTTGCGCCATTCTTTCGGTGTAGTTACCCTGCTTTTTCTCCTTTGCCTTGGCTGCCTCCCATGCCTGAAGCGCCTCCTCGGGAGTGTTGGCGACAACACTACCGAATATGTGGGTGTGTCTGTCCAAAAGCTTTCTGCACAACACGGTGAGCACATCGGTAATGGTGTATTCTGCTGTGTCTTCGGCAATTATCGCATGGAAAATACCCTGCAATAGCACATCGCCCGTCTCCTCAAGCATCTTGTCCGTGTCGTCAAGGTCTATCGCCTCAACCAGCTCATACGCTTCCTCGATGCAATTAATGCGGATACTCTGATGCGTCTGCTCCCTGTCCCACTTGCATCCGTCCTTCGCCCTCAGCCTATATACTATCGCCATAAGGTCCGCAAAAGAAAACCTGCTCTTCTCAGCATATGCGCGGTCAGGTATAACCGCCGCCGCGCTGTAGTTATATGTCTTCTGCCTGTCAATATCGGATACAGACATCATTATCGGCTTGTTGTTTACAACGAAATATACGCTTTCGTTGCCATAAAGCTCCATCAGCTTCAGTTTTACATCCGAAGCGATGTATTTATTATCGATTTCCTTAATCACCAGTGTGCCCGAAGGGGCAAAAAACGACCTGTCACCCACAAAATCGAGGGCGCTGACTCCCATAATTCTGCCGCCGCCGAGTTTGACAGCAGACAAAGCGCCGCTTTCTCTTGATACGCCCGCAACCACAGTGACACAATGCTTCGCGCACAACAAACTCACGCTCAAATCATCCAATCCATTGCCGTCAACGCAATAAGCGACTGGTACATCGGCGGCATACTCAGCTATTTTTTCAGCAAGCGCCTCGTTCAACGCGTCAAAATCGCCGTATTCGTCATACAGACTGTCCAGAGTTATGTAGTCGATACCGTTGTCAGTCAACGCCTTCGCCGCTTGGGTCTTGCCGGTGCGTAATATCACCCTCCCCGCGCGCTTAATTGCGTTGAGTCCGTTAAGGGTCAAATCTCCCTTTGCGTTGCCTAATCCGACCACAGTAATATCCATATCAGTCTCCTTTGCCAATCATTAGCCGCATCTCTTCTCTGTCAAAAACTTTCAATAACCATAGCATTATACCATAAACGGCGCTGCCTAGCAAAGTACCGAAAGCTATTTTGACATAATTGTTTCTAGCAATGCTGTCTGCCGCTATTATTACCACAGTCATAATAACACCGGCAAGCGATACTTCGGCGACCTTCTTGAGCAATATTGCGTTGCGGCCCGTTAAGCGGTTGTAGCTGATTAGATTAAGCACAAAGCCGAGCGCAAAGCATGCCACCGTAGAAATCGCCGCTCCGTATATCCCTATCAACGGGATGAGCGCCACATTTCCCCCGATTTTGAGCGCTCCTGCAAGAGCTATATTTCTAGCCGTCAGATTACTCCTGTCAAGCGCTTGCAGCAGTGAATTATATATCTGCATCAACGCAAGAAAAGGTATGCCCAAAGAAGATATTCTCAGCAGCCTTTCGGCAATCACTGTTTCTTCAATGCTTAATCCGGGATACAACACTCTCACAATACTGGCCGACAACACCATTAGCCCTATCGCCGCGGGGAGCGCAACGGCAAGCGCAATCCTCATAGTTATCCCGCCGTTGTCCTTGATGCCGTTGATATCTCTTTGCTGTTTTTTTTGCGCGATTACGGGTATCACCGCCACCGCAAGTGAGATTGTCAGCACTACGGGGAAGCTGACTAGAGAGCCTATCGCGCCCGTCAATATACCGTATTCGCCTATCGCCGATGCGTTGGGCATACCGCTCCATACCAAGAGATTGACTATCAATATACTGTCCAAAAAATATACAAAAGGCAAAATCATTCCGCCCAAGGCAAAGGGAACAGTCGCCGAAAAAAGCGCAAAATATGGTATCTTTATCGAGGGCTTTTTCATACGGTACCCCTTTGCAAAGTACACTACCACAATAATTAGCAGGCTGACAATCTCGGATATTGTCACGCCGAAAAGAGCGCCCGCGGTCATTATCAACACACCGTATGGCCTAAGGACTACGGCAAGCGCCAGACCTGCTCCGAACTTGATTAATTGCTCGGACAAAGTGCTGAGCGCTGTAGG
>CAYTUT010000011.1:0-14894 GCA_964441295.1 uncultured Christensenellaceae bacterium
TATAGAATTGTTGGGCTACAGTAAGGACTTCAGTATTTACGACGATGTCGAAGCCGCACGCGTAATGAAGCGGATACTAAAGAATAAACATCTCGAAGAAAAAGCGTTTCTCAACAAAGCGTTGTGGCATATTTCCAATGCTAAAAACAAGGGGCTGTCCCCGCAAGCGTATTTTATGGGAGGTTATACCGATTCGGACATAATTACTGAGCTGTACGAAGCCTATGAAGCGGAGCTTAAGCAGAGCAACGCGCTCGATTATGATGACTTGCTGCTCAAGACTGTAACGCTTTTCGCGAGACATCCCGAAGTGCTTATCGAATACCAAAGGCGATTCAGGTACATCCACATTGACGAATATCAGGATACCAACCGTATTCAATATATTTTGGTGAAAATGCTTGCCGATTACTACGGTAATATTTTTGCAGTCGGTGACGAAGACCAGAGCATTTACGGCTGGCGCGGCGCGGACATTAATAATATGCTCGACTTTAAGAAGAGCTATCCCGATTCAAAGCTCTTCAAACTGGAGCAGAACTATAGAAGTACGGGCAGTATACTCAAAGCGGCTAACGCTCTTATTAAAAACAATGCCGGCAGACTAGGCAAAACGCTTTGGACGCACAACGGAGAGGGGGTGCGGGTGGAGATGTACAAGGCAATTTCCGACCGTGACGAGGCCGATTATGTTATTCGGCAGATATCAATGCTGATCCGCGAAAAGGGATATCAGCCCAAAGATTTTGCAGTGCTTGTCAGGCTCAACGCTCTGACCCGCGAGTTTGAGGAGAGGTTCAATCTCTATAATGTGCCTTTCAAGGTCTTCGGCGGTTACAAGTTTTTTGAGAGAAAGGAGATTAAGGATGTCGTGGCGTATTTAAGAGCCATAGTTAATCCGCGCGACAATGAGGCAATGCTCCGCATTATCAATACTCCCAAAAGAGGCATAGGAGATTCGGTAGTAGAGGCGTTATCCGCATATTGCAGAGAAAGAAATATCAGCATTGCGGATGTGCTGTTGTCGCCCGATAACATAGAGCAATTCACTCCGCTTATGAAGAAGAAGCTATCGGTTTTTACCGAGCTGTTTTCAAAGCTTTTGTACCGCACGGCAGCTATGAGCATTGATGACACTATAAAATTTGTGATAACCGAGGCGGGTTTTGAACAGGCGTACGACAAAGACAACGAGGAAGAGTACAACAAGCTGTTGAATATCGGAGAGCTTGTCAACTCTGTGGAGAAGTACGCGCAAGAGAACAAGAATGCTTCCCTATCCGAATATTTGCAGTCGGTGTCGCTGATGAGCGAAAGCGACGAGATAGCGAGCGACAACTATGTCACCGTCGCAACGGTGCATGCGGTGAAGGGCTTGGAGTTCCCGGTGGTTTTTGTTGTGGCGCTTGAGGAGAATGTGTTCCCTTCGGGTATATTTACCAAAAACGAGAGGGAAATAGAGGAAGAAAGGCGCGTTATGTATGTCGCAATGACGAGAGCGGAGCAACGCTTGTATCTTACAAGTTCGAGCGCAAGACGCCGCTTTGGCAAAGAGGAGTTTAACGCAGAAAGCAGGTTTTTGAAAGAAATCAAGGCAGAGCTGTATCCGCAAAGCGCAGCGGCTCAAAAAACCACATACATTTCTCCGGAAAGCATGTCATTCGATGACGGCGCCGCAAAGCGTTACATAAGCAATCTTGTGTCTAATAACTGCAATAAGGAGACAGCGCCTTTGCCGACGATTGCAGTCAATGTAGGTCAAAAAGTGGAGCATAAAAAATACGGGATAGGTATGGTTATCTCCGTAAAGGGCGATAATGCGAGCATCGCATTTGACGGTATAGGGATAAAGCAGTTCAACATGACAATGGCCCCTGTTAAGATTGTTGAATAACAAGAGGTGATTATGGATAGGATGCTTGAGCTGGTAGAGCTACTCAATACTTACGCTAAGGAATATTATGAATATGATAATCCTACCGTTTCTGATGCCGAATACGATGCTTTGTATGATGAGCTGGTTAATCTTGAGAGCGATACGGGTATTGTCCTGCCCGATTCTCCTACCAAAAAAGTGGGCGGGGCAAGCAGCCGCAGGTTCAAAGCATACACGCATCGCGAAAGATTATACAGTCTGGACAAAAGCAAGACTAAAGAAGGGGTTCACGATTGGATAGCCAAGCTCAACAGGACGACAGGCGGATTTGTTTCGCTCACGCTCGAATACAAATATGACGGTCTCACAATCAACCTTACTTACAGCGAAGGCAGATTAATCACCGCCGCGACAAGGGGCGACGGCATAGCGGGAGAGGTTGTAACCGAACAGATTAAGACAATAAAAAGTATACCTCATACTATTCCGTTCAAGGGATATGTGGAGATACTCGGCGAATGCATTATGCGCCTTTCTGTGCTTAGCAGTTACAACGAAAATGCCGTAGAACAATTGAAAAATGCGCGCAACGCGGCGGCGGGCGGCGTTAGAAATCTCAATCCCGAGGAGACCGCCAAAAGAAATCTGGATTTTTTTGCTTATGGCGTGGGCTATTACGAGAATATTGCGTTTCGCAATCAGGAGGAAATCCGCGGCTTTTTAGTTAATAACGGCTTCACTGCCGAAACCTATTTTGAAGTAATTAGCAAAGAGGAAGAGATAGACGGTTATTTGGATAGGGCTGAAGAAGCGCGTCCGCACCTCGATTATCTGATAGACGGTATGGTACTGAAAGTTAATGACCTGCCGCTCAGAGATATTCTTGGATATACTGAGAAGTTCCCCAGATGGGCGCTTGCGTATAAATTCAAGGCGGAGGAGGTTGTCAGCCGTGTTTTGGATGTTATCTGGCAGGTCAGCCGCACGGGCAAGATTAATCCGCTTGCCGTGTTGGAGCCTGTCGATATTGGCGGCGCGCTTGTCAAGCGCGCTACGCTTAGCAATTACAGTGAAATTATCCGCAAGGATATAAAAATTGGCTCAGATGTGTTCGTGAGACGCTCGGGCGATGTTATCCCGGAGATACTCGGAGTCGCCCGTCACAATCCTCAATCGAGACCGGTTGAGAAGCCGCAAAAATGCCCTTCATGCGGCAGTGATGTTGTGGAAAAAGGTGTATTTTTGTACTGCTCCGAGCCCGACAGATGCGCTCCGCGCATAATATCGCAGATAGAGCATTTTGCCGCAAAGGACGCTCTGGACATAGAGGGGCTGTCAACAAAGACGATCGAGCAGCTCTACAATGATTTGAATGTCAATTCTGTGGACTTGCTCTACGACCTGACCAGGAAGGAGCTGCTGACACTAGAAGGCTTCAAGGACAAGAAAGCAGACAATCTTATCAATGCAATAAAAAGAAGCAAGAAGACAACTTTGCAGCGTTTTATTTTGGGTATAGGGATACCTAATGTAGGCAAAAAAGCCGCAAAGCAGTTGGAAATTCACTTCAAAACGCTCAATAGAATCCGCGCGGCGACAGCGCAGGAGATTCTCGCGATTAATGATTTTGGCGAAATTAGCGCCAACGCTATTACTGAGTACTTCGCCAACGAAGGCAACGTGCGCCTCATAGATTCTTTGCTGTCAAAAGGGTTTGAATTCGAGTCAAAGCCACTTAGCGAAGGAGTGTTCAGCGGCAAGGTAGTGGTGCTGACCGGCTCGCTCGAAAGGTACAAAAGAAGCGCAGCGGCGAAAGAAATAGAAGAAAGGGGCGGCGAGGTTGCAGACAGCATATCTTCGCGGGTCAATCTTGTCGTTGCGGGCAGTGATGCGGGAAGCAAGCTTGACAAGGCGCGCAAGCTTAATATAGAAGTTATTGACGAGGCTGCTTTCATCGAGTTGCTGGAAGCGAGGGCTTGACCCGACGGAGCAAACAAGGGCGAAAAATACATTAATATATATAATTAATTGTGTTCTCAGATAATTTATGCTATATTGTTATCACAGTGGAGATTGTTGTATGAAGAGCATGACAGGTTACGGAAAAGGAGAGATAGCAGAGGGCGGCAGAACGCTTGCTGTGGAATTGAAGTCGGTTAACCATCGCTTTTTGGATCTTTCCATAAAGCAGCCCAAGCAGTTTAATTTTGCCGAGGACAGTGTGCGCAAGACCTTGCAGGGCGCTTTCAGCCGCGGGCATATTGATGTGTATATAACTTATGAGGACAAGTCCTCGTCTAAGCATCAGTTAGCGCTTGACAAGGCGCTAGCGGAGAGCTATCTCCAGATGGCAAGACGGCTGGCGGTTGAGCTCGGTGTACCCAATGATTTGACGGCAAGCGCGCTGATGAAATTCGGCGATGTGATATCCGAGGACAAAGCAGAGGCTGACGAGGCTACGCTTATGGCATTGCTTAACAACGCGTTATGCGCCGCAGTAACTGCGCTAGCAGATATGCGAGAGAGAGAAGGGGAGCTTATCAAGTCGGACTTTGACCTTAGATTGTCGTATATTAAGGCGCTTTCCGCTAAGGTCGGCGAGCGCGCTCCCGAAGTGGTGGCTGCATACAGAGACAAGCTTTCGGAGCGTATCAAAGAGCTGCTAGGCGATGTGGCGCTGGACGAAGCAAGGCTAATCAACGAGGTTGCATTCTTCACGGATAAGGCTAATATTGATGAAGAAATAACAAGGCTATCCGCTCACATCAAACAATTTGAGGGGTTAATCGAAAGCGTCGACCCTGTCGGGCGCAAGCTGGACTTCCTGCTGCAGGAGATGAACCGCGAGGTCAACACAATGGGATCGAAGGCCAACGATACGCAGCTGCTTAGCATTGTGGTAGAGCTCAAGACCGAGTTGGAAAAAATGCGCGAGCAGATACAAAACATCGAATAAAGAGAGGTGTTTATGGGGAAAAACAGCGGATTGGTGATAGTATTGTCCGGACCCTCGGGTGTCGGCAAGGGAACTGTTAATAGGATACTGCAGCAGACTAATACTAATGTAATGACGGCGGTATCTGCAACGACTAGACCTCCTCGCGAGGGAGAGTTGGAGGGCGTAAGCTACTATTTTAAGACAGAAGCCGAGTTCGAAAAGCTGATTGCAGAGGATTGCTTTGTAGAATATGCCAATGTGTACGGCAATTATTACGGGACGCTAAGGAGCGAAATAGAAAGGATTACCTGCATGGGCAAAAGTGTTATGCTCGAGATTGACACAGTAGGCGCAATGAACATTAAGAAGGCTATACCTGATTCGGTGTCAATATTTGTGCTCCCGCCCTCGCTGACAGAGTTGTCAAGACGCATTGAGGGAAGAGGTACCGAAAAGAGCGCAACACTTAGCACGAGGATAATCGCCGCCAAGGAAGAGATAGCGATGGCAAGGAATTATGATTACATTGTGGTTAATGACGAAGCGACAAAGTGCGCTAGCGAAGTCGCCACAATAATCCGGTCTGAGATGCTGAGAAAGAAGAACAATATGCAATTAATAGAAGATTTAATAGGAGGCAAAAATATATGCTAGTAGACCCACCCATTGACAAATTGATCAAAAAGACTGAATGCAGATACATGCTCGTGTGCGGTATATCCAAAAGAGCCCGCCAGCTTTTGCAGCATGAGTCGGATATGCTCGCTAATACCAAGCAGAAGCCCATAAGCATTGCGGCAAAAGAGATATACGAGGACAAAATTATTATTACCAAGGAATAAAAATGCGCAAAAGAGTATTGCTGGGCGTAACGGGCGGCATTGCCGCTTACAAAGCCGCGTATATCACAAGCGGTCTTGTGAATGCCGGAGTTGATGTGGTTGTGATTATGACAGACAGCGCCACTAAGTTTATTACGCCGCTCACCTTTGAATCATTGTCCAAAAACCGCGTGATCACAGATATGTTTTCACGGGATTTTCCGTATGAGGTAGAGCATATCTCGCTAGCAAAATCGAGTGATTTGGTGCTAATCGCGCCTGCTACTGCCAATTTTGTCGGCAAGATAGCCAGCGGTATTGCGGATGATATGCTGACCACGACCTGTATGGCGTGTAAGGCTGTCAAGGTAATTTGTCCGGCGATGAATTCGGCGATGTATACGGACAGCGCCTTTCAGGCGAATATGCAAAAGCTAATCAAAGAAGGCGTTAATTTTGTCGAACCCGAAGATGGAAGACTTGCGTGCGGGGACGAGGGTAAGGGAAGGCTTGCCTCGCCCGAGAAGATTGTATCCTATGTTTTGGATTTGCTCAAAGTGAAGCCGGACTATGCTGGCAAAAGAGTGCTGGTTACTGCCGGGGCAACCATTGAGAGCATTGACGGGGTGAGATATCTATCCAACAAAAGCAGCGGCAAAATGGGTATAGCCATTGCGGATGCCGCGGCATCGAGAGGAGCCGAGGTGACTCTAGTTGCTGGAAAGACATCAGTATCGATACCCAAGTACATCAACACGGTAAGAGTCCAAAGCACTGCGGATATGTATAATGCGGTGATGGAGCGCCTGCTAGAGAGCGATATTATCATTAAAGCGGCAGCGCCTGCAGATTACACTCCTGCTGAGATTGCCGACAACAAAATAAAAGCGCAAAGCCTTGTACTTAATCTGGTCAAGACCAAAGATATTGCCAAGGCAGTCGGCGAGGCAAAAGGCGACAAAAAGCTTGTTGTTTTTTGCGCGGAGACCGAGCGCCTGATAGAGCATGCTAAGGCTAAGCTGATATCCAAAAATGCCGATATGGTGGTCGCCAATGATGTAACCCGCGAGGGCGCAGGCTTTGAGATTGACACCAATGCGGTGACCATAATAACGCGTGGCGGCGAGGCGGAGGACTACGGGGTCATGCCCAAGACCGAGTTGGCCGACATAATACTTAACAAGATACTTTTACTTTGATATGGTAGCGGAAGTTATAGTTGACATATCAAACAGCGAGATTGACAAAATTTATGATTATAGTATACCCGAGAATATCGGCATTGTTCAGGGCGACCGCGTAGAGGTCAGCTTTGGCAGACAGCTTGTTGAGGGATTTGTTATCGGGCTGAAAGAAAGCTCGGATTTTAGTAACCAATTAAAGTCAATTAATAAAAAGTTAGATAATTTTACTGCGGTTTCGGCGGAGATGCTGGCTTTGATGCGCTATATGCGCGAAAGATACAACCTCAGAGCGGCGGATGTGCTTAGGCTGTTTATTCCTTCGCAATTAAGGGGCGGCAATATCAAAGAGCTTATTAAGGGCTACGCAACGATTGCCCCATCCGTAGATGGTAATTCGCTGCTTGCAACGCTTAAGCATACGGCGGTTGCTCAACGGGGCATTATTGCAGAGCTTATAAATAGCGGTGGCGAGTGGGTGGCTGCGCTCAACCGCGATTATGGCAATCAGGCTGTAAAAGCGCTTGCGGACAAGGGTTACATAAAAATAAGTGACCGCAAAATTGAGCGTACGCCGTACAAAAATATAGAACTGGAGCAAAACACCGTCACGCTCAATCAAGAGCAGCTGGCGGCGGTTGAGTCGATAATGGACGGAGAGTGGAGCCGTTCGATTATACACGGGGTAACGGGCAGCGGCAAGACCGAAATATATATGAAGTGTATAGAGCAGGTCATTGCCTCAGGCAAGGGCGCAATTATGCTTGTGCCTGAGATATCGCTGACACCGCAGATGATGTCACGCTTTCGCGCAAGGTTTGCGGATAATGTCGCGCTTTTGCACAGCGGATTATCGGCTGGAGAGCGCTTTGACGAGTGGCTGCGGCTAATGCGCGGCGAAGCAAGGATAGCAGTCGGCGCGCGGTCGGCAATATTTGCCCCCATTGACAATCTGGGTATAATAATTGTTGACGAGGAGCACGACACGAGTTATGTAAGCGAATCCAATCCCCGATATTTTACCTCTGAGATTGCCGAATTTAGACGCGCATACAACGGCGCAAGGCTGGTACTCGGTTCGGCGACGCCCTCCCTCGAAACCTACAAGGAGGCAATGGACGGCAAACTCAAGCTTATCAAGCTTTTGCACCGAGTGGAAAACAGAGTCATGCCGGAGATGGAGATTGTCGATATGTGTCTGGAGCTAAGAGAGGGCAACGCATCGATACTGTCCAAAAGACTCGTTTCGGCGATAGCTGATACTCTCTCGCGCGGCGAGCAAGCGATGATTTTTCTTAACCGACGCGGATACTCGTCCTTCATGATATGCAGACAATGCGGCAAGGTGCTCAAATGCGATGATTGCGAGGTATCGTTGACTCTGCATAAGGAGGACAACCGCCTGAAGTGTCACTACTGCGGCAAGCAGTATACGGTACCTTCAAGATGTCCGGATTGCGAGAGCGAAAGCATCCGGTACGGCAGAGACGGCACGGAAAAGATTGTCAGCGAACTGAAAAAACTCTTTCCGTCGGCAAGATTACTGCGTATGGACAATGACACAACGCGTCACAAGTCCGGTTACCTAGACATACTGTCAAGCTTTGCCCGCGGCGAAGCGGATATTATGGTGGGTACTCAGATGATTGCCAAAGGCCACGACTTCGCCTCTGTAACGCTTGTCGGCATATTGGATGCCGACATGAGCCTGTATTACGGGGATTATCACAGTGTGGAGCGCACCTTTCAGCTGGTTACTCAAGTTGCCGGAAGGGCGGGTAGGGACAAGTTAAAAGGAAGAGTGATTTTGCAGACATATTCCCCCAAGCATTATGTGTTTCATTTTGCTTCAAAATACGACTATGAGGGCTTTTACCGCAAGGAAATTAATATTCGCGAGGTTACCGAGTTTCCGCCTTTTATCAAGATTGTCAGAGTGCTGGTGACAAGCATCGAGGAGTCGGACGCGGTGAAATGCACGAAGGAAATACTAATTAAGATGAAAGGCCTGGAAAGGGATTATACCGGGGAGTTCAGATACTTAAAGGCAACCAAATCGCCCATTACCCGCATAGAAAATAGGTATCGATATCAGGTGATTGCAAAGCTAAAGCGGGAGAATGAGGGCAAAATAATACAAAAAATCTATAAGACGGCAGAAGAAGCGAGAAAGGGGGATGTAAGCATCTTTGTTGAGATTAATCCCCAAAACTTGAATTAGGAGGGTATATGGCGATAAGAGATATCGTTAAAGACGGCGAGGAAATACTAAGAAAAAAAGCAAGACCTGTGACGGCATTTGATGTTAAGCTCGCAAGAATTCTCGATGATATGTACGATACAATGAAGCTTAACCGTGGTGTGGGGCTTGCTGCTCCGCAGATAGGCTTTATGCGCCGTTTTGCAATATGCGAGATGACAGACGGCTCTCTTGTAGAGCTAATCAACCCGGAAATTATCGAATCGGACGGCGAGGAGATAATGGAAGAGGGGTGTCTGAGTGTGCCCAACAAGCATTGCAATGTCGTTCGTCCGGCGCATTTGAAGCTGAAATATTACGACCGCAACGGCAAGCAGACTGTAAGGGTCTTCGAGGGATATGAAGCTAGAGTATGTTGTCATGAGATGGACCACCTTGACGGGGTTTTGTTTTATGACAAGGCAATAATCGACGATGGTGATAAGGAGAGCATGGAAGAATGAGGATTATTTTTCTGGGCACGCCGGACTTTGCGTTGCCTTCGCTGAAGGCGCTTGTCGAGTCAAAGCATGAAATTGCCGCAGTGGTGACCAATCCCGACAGACCCGGCAATAAGCTCAAGCCTGCCCCGCCGCCCGTCAAGCAGCTGGCGCAGCGCTTGGGGCTCAAGGTTTTGCAATACGGAAGCATACGCAAAGAAGGCGCTGAGGACATTAAGAGGCTATGCCCTGACCTTATGGTGACAGCGGCATTCGGTCAGATTTTGTCTAGGGAAATACTCAATGTGCCCAAGCACGGCGTTATCAATGTGCACGGCTCTTTGTTGCCCAAATACAGAGGCGCATCACCCGTTCAGCAGGCCATACTCAATGGCGACAAGATAACGGGCGTAACAATTATGAGGACTGTGTATGAGGTGGACAGCGGTGATATCCTGTTGACAAAAAGCATCGATATAGGGGCAGACGAGACAGCGGGAGAGCTTTTTGACCGTCTTGCCGAGCTGGGTGCTGAGGCGTTGGTTGAAGCATTGTCATTAATAGACAGCGGCAAAGCCGTTTTTACTCAGCAAAACCATTCGGAGGCGACCTTCTGCAAGACAATCAAGAAGGACTTCGGAATAATTGACTTCTCAAAAAGCGCCGAGCAGCTGCACAATTTTGTCAGAGGCCTTAACCCTTGGCCTGCCGCTTATACCTATGTTGACGGCAAGCTTTTTAAGATATGGCGTATTGAGAAGGTGGACGAGCGCACGGATTATGCTTGCGGCACGATAGTATTGAGTGATATCCGCGAGGGCATAGTCGTTCAGGTCGGAGACGGTACAATAAGATTGTCCGAGGTGCAGCTTGAAGGCGGCAGAAGGATGAGCGGCAGAGAGTTTTTGATAGGTCATAGACTCGAGGCGGGGAGAATACTTGGAAGATGAGCGATTATATTTTGCAGTCCTATAATATTGTTAATGCCGTGTACAGACAGGGCGCGTATGTTTCGATAGCCTTGTCAAATCTTTTGCCCTCGCTAAGCCAAGCGGACAAGTCGGCGGTTACCCGTATTGCTTACGGCGTAATCGAGCATCACGAGGAGTTCTCATACATGCTCAAGAAGCTCTGCAAAAAGCCGCCCAAAGCCGTTATCAGGGTAATACTCCGCGTGGGAATGTACCTTATCAAGTATATGGACAGCGTGCCCGATTACGCCGCTGTCAATGAGACGGTAGAGCTGACTAGAGCTTTGGGCAAAAAGGACAACACGGCATTTGTTAATAGTGTGCTCAAGAAGTATATTGCAACAAAAGACAGTTTGCCCGAGGGCTTTGAGCGGGTTGCGATAGACAATAACATACCGTTGTGGCTTGCCAAGAGATACATCGCCGATCACGGCGAGACAGAGGGAATGCGCATAATCTGCAGCAGACCATCACGGCTTACCCATATACGCAATAATAATAGATGCTTGTCCAAAGACGCTTTGGAAAAAGCGCTCAAGGGTAAGGGAATTAAGTACAAGTCTACCGAGCATGGTTTTTTGGTCGGCGCAACGGACGGTATTGCCAATTATATCGACAGGGGCAAGGCAACGGTTCAGGCGCTTTGTTCAATTATAGTGTGCCGCGCGCTGACACCTGCCCCGATAAAAGGCAAAATCCTTGATATGTGCGCGGCTCCGGGAGGCAAAGCGGTATATCTTTCCGAGATTAATCCTGACGCGGCTGTACTTGCTCTGGATGTACACCCCCATAGGGTGGAGCTTATCAAGAGCTATGCGCGTAGGATGCTTGCCGGCAATGTCATTGCCGAGCAGTATGACGGAACTTTTGTCAATACGGATTGGCTGGACGCGTTTGAGGCGGTTTTGGTAGACGCGCCGTGCAGCGGCATGGGCGTAAGAGGCAGTAATCCGGACATAATACTCAACAAAAGCGAGGAGGATATTTTAGCGCTTGCCGAGCTGCAATACAAATTATTGTCTGCCGCTGCTAAGTACGTCAGCAAAGACGGCGCGCTTGTATATTCGACCTGTTCGGACATAATCGCCGAGAATGAGCAAGTTGTCACCCGTTTTTTGCTGAGTAATCCAGAGTTTTCTCTCCAAAGGGCGGATATTGCCGAGGATAACAACGGTATGTATGGATACAGCAATGATGAAGAGGGACACGAGGGGTTCTTCCTGGCAAGAATGGTGAGGCGCAATGAAACTGCTGGCTGATTACAATTTGGCGCAACTAAAGGAGCTTTTGGCAAGCTATGGTGAAAAACCCTTCCGCGCGCTTCAGCTATACGAGGGATTGCACGGCGGCAAGGAGCTGTCTTTGATATCGAATATATCAAGAGAGCTTGCAGCTAAGCTTGAAGCGGACGGATATAAGGGGCTAGGAGTCACTATCGCTGACAAAATTACTTCAAAAGACGGCACGGTTAAATACTTGTTTGGCCTTGCTGACGGCAATATTATAGAAGGCGTGTTTATGCGGTACAAGTACGGCAACACGCTGTGCGTGTCTACGCAGGTCGGCTGCAGAATGAACTGCGCTTTTTGCGCTTCGGGCTTAGACGGGCTGATACGCAACATGACGGCGGGAGAGATGCTTGCGGAGGTTGCGTTGGCTAACGCCGACAACGGCGGCACGCTGAAGAGGCGCGCAATTACAAATGTGGTGCTGATGGGCAGCGGCGAGCCGCTTGATAATTATGATAATACCGCGGACTTTTTGAGATTGCTCAACAGCCCCGAGGGGTTGAACATCAGCTACAGAAATATTTCTCTGTCCACTTGCGGCTTGCTTGAGGGAGTGGAAAAATTAATAGAAGACAAATTATTTGTAACTTTGACCTTTTCACTTCACGCTCCGAATGATATAATAAGAGGTAAGCTGATGCCTGTCAACAAGGCGTACGGCGTGCATCGCGTGATTAGCGCCGCTAAGAGATACTTTGAGGCTACGGGCAGACGGGTAGTGTTTGAGTACTCTCTCATCAAGGGTGTCAACGATACGCTGCAGGAGGCTAGAGAACTCGCGGCGCTTGTCAAGGGCTTTCCCTCGCATGTCAATCTGATAGTCTTAAACTATGTCAAGGAAAAAGGTCTAAAAGGTTCGGACGAGTCTAATGTAAGGGAATTTTTGAAGTGCTTGACAGACGGCGGGATATCCGCTACAGTCAGGCGTACCATGGGAGAAGATATTGAAGGCGCATGCGGACAGTTAAGGAGAAGATATCTTGACAGCTAAGGAGTTGAAAGGAAAGGTTATCAAGGGTGTCGGAGGACGATTCAAGGTGCTTTGCGACGGCAGAGTGCTTAACTGCTGCGCGCGAGGCAAAATCCATATTGAAGAAAAGATTGTCGTTGGAGACGAGGTGTGCTTAACAAACAACAAGGGCGTTTTTGTGATTGACAGCATATTGCCGCGTAAAAACCACCTAATAAGACCGCCCGTCGCTAATATTGATATGCTTCTTATCATTATCGCCCCTCTTCCGGCTACCGATTGGACGCTGGTTGACAAGCTGTTGGTTTTTGCAGCTGAGTACAATATCACCCCAGTTTTGTGCTATAATAAAGTTGACATAACAGATGAGGAGATACATTATGCCCGTAAGGTTTATGGCAGGCTTGCAGACATCGTCGCAGTCTCCGCGTTGACGGGCGAAGGGCTGGACGTTCTGCGCAGCAAGCTTAAGGGCGTGGTATGCCTTGCAGGTCAATCCGCGGTGGGCAAATCCTCTCTGCTCAACATCTTTTGCGGAGTCAATCAGGAAATAGGCGACTTGTCCAAAATTGAGCGCGGCCGCAATACCACAAGACAAGTGCAGATTTTTCCTATGCAAAATGACTTGATGCTCATTGACACCTGCGGGTTTTCGCTGCTTGACCTTGAGGGGATAAAGGCCGAAGAGCTTATGCTCTATTATCCTGACTTTTTGGAGCAAAAAAGATGCAGGTACAATATGTGCACTCATACTGCGGAGCCGGACTGCGAGGTAAAAAAGGCGGTGTGCAACGGTGAATTGGACGAATCGAGATATAACCGATATCTCAATATATATTACGAGCTGATGGATAAAAGGAGAGATTCACAATGATAAAAATTGCTCCGTCAATATTGTCCGGAGATTTTGCCAACCTTGCCGGGGCGGTTAAGGATGCCGAGAGTTGGGGCGCCGATTACATACATTTTGATGTAATGGACGGTTGCTTTGTGCCTAATATTACCTTCGGCGCGCCCATGTGCAGAGCGATTAGACCCCATACCGCATTGCCGATTGATGCCCATCTAATGATTGCAAAACCCGAGAGATTCGTGGAGGAGTTTTGCGATTCGGGAGCGGATATAGTAACATTCCATCCGGAGACAAGCGACAACCCGCGTGAAACATTAATGAGAATCAAGGCAAAAGGCAAGAAATGCGGACTGGTACTTAATCCGGATAAAAGCGTAGAGCTTATTGCGCCTTATATGGATTTGGTTGATATGATTTTGCTGATGAGCGTCTTCCCGGGGTTTGGCGGACAAAAATTTATCATCGATGTGCTGGACAAAATTACTTTGGTAAGCAGTCTTATTAAAAACACCGGACGCAATATAGATTTGGAAATAGACGGTGGCATTACCGAGGAAAACGCGGGCGAGGTAATACGGCGGGGGGTTAATGTGGTGGTTGCGGGAAGTGCAATATACAAGGCAAAAAATCCCGCCGAGACGATTAGGAGGTTGAGAGGATGAAAAGCGCGGCAATTATTTTGAATTCTGATTTTAATCGCGAGATAATCGGTGATGAGGTTATATGCGCGGACGGCGGTTACAACTATGCCAAGGCCAAGGGGATTAAGGTTGATTATGTGGTGGGGGATCTTGATTCTGCAAGAGATATAGATCCCGATGTCAAGATTGTCAAGTTTAACAAGGTCAAGGACAGCACCGACGGCGAGCTTGCAATCCGTTATGCGATTAGCGCGGGCTACAAGTACCTCAACATGTACGGAGCGGACGGTGGCAGACTGGACCATGTTATATACAACGTTCACCTGATGGCAATCGCGGCGAAGCTCGGAGCAAAGTGCGTTATCCGCGCAGACAGATACGATGTGTACTATGTCAATTCGACCTTCGAGCTCAATGTCAATCCCGGCGATATTATATCTATAGTACCTTTTTCGTCCGATGTGCATATAATGAGTACTGAAGGGCTGGAATACGATATTACCGATGAGGATATGAGCAAGTTCACTACAATCGGCGTGTCTAACATAGCAGTGTCGGACAAAATCAAGGTTGTGGTCACTAGAGGCGATGTAAATATTTTTAGAGTATTCCGCAAGGAGGTATGATTTGAGAATATATTGTTTTAACCCCCCGTCAATAATCAAAGCATTATTA
>CAYTUT010000011.1:14929-17872 GCA_964441295.1 uncultured Christensenellaceae bacterium
TAAGCGCTATATAAACATTATTCTACAAATATAATATTATACAAGTATAATGCCGAATTGCTGTTCGGCATTATTAATATGAAAAAAGAGCCGTCAAACGGCTCCTCAAATGTTGTCTGAACAGGTATTAGATTGCTTTTCTCTGAACTTTTTTACTGCGAAGGCACCTAGTGCACACATACTGAGAACTAACAGTACCTTTTGCATCGACTACTGCTACCTTCTGAACATTTGCGCTCCACTGTCTCGGAGATTTGCGGTTACTGTGGCTGACCTTGTTGCCGCCCATTTTACCTTTGCCGCACACGCTGCATACTCTTGACATAACTACACCTCCTCTTTGAAAATAACTTTCATATTCTATCATGAAAAAAATTAAATGGCAACAGTTTTTTGGTGGCTTTTGAAATATTATTGAAAAATGTTGCATATTCAATTATATTTATTGTATTATATAGCTAATAACTCTGGTGTAGGAGCATTGATGGCTGTCAAAACTAGTAACAAATTAGGCAAAATAATAGTTTCGGACGATGCGGTGACCATGGTCGCTAATTATGCCGCATCCGAATGTTACGGCGTTGTTGATCTCGTATCGCGCCGTGTTACTGACAGTCTGGCTCAACTTTTTAGATCAAATACCAATACAAGAGGCATTAAAGTAACCTGTGACGAACACGATATTTATATCGATGTTTTTGTCATTTTGAAAAGCGGCGTATCAGTCGATGCCGTTAAGGAATCGCTTGAGCGCACTGTAACTTATTCGGTAGAATACTTTACCGGTATGCGGGTGAAAAAGGTTAATGTCAATGTTGTCGGCATCAGAGTGTAAATGGCGAGGTAACAACTTAAATGTTGAAATATATTGATTGCAAAACATTAAAGGATATGTTTTTAGGCGGAGGGAAGTATCTGGAGCTTAACAAGTCAATGATTAACTCCCTCAATGTGTTCCCCGTACCTGACGGCGATACCGGTACTAATATGAGCATGACCATGCGGTCTGCCATTAAAGAAGTAGAGGCGATTCCAGATGAAGAGCTGGATATGACCACACTGACTGCGGCGATAACCAAGGGCTCGCTCAAGGGCGCAAGAGGCAATTCGGGAGTTATTTTGTCTCAGATTTTCAAGGGATTTTGCGAGTATGTTGCGGATAAAGACGAGATAGTGACCAAGGACTTTGCAGCGGCGCTCAAGCAATCGGCAAGAGTTGCGTATTCGGCGGTGACCAAGCCTAAAGAAGGCACAATTTTAACCGTAATCCGCGTGATTGCCGAAGAATCGGCATCATTTGCTTCCTCCAGAAACACTTATGACAGGTTTTTAGTCAGTCTTATTACGACCGGCGAAGACATTTTGTCCCGCACTCCCGATATGCTCCCAGTACTCAAAAAGGCAGGCGTGGTTGATGCAGGCGGCATGGGATTGATGTGTATTATCCGCGGTTTTCTCAAGGTGCTCAACCATGAAGAAATAATTGTTGATATTCAACCTGTTGAGCATGAGACAGTGTTTGAAGGCGAAATCGAGTCGCTTGAGGATATCGAATTCGCTTACTGCACAGAATATTTTGTCATCAATCTTAACGACCGCGCAACGACTGCGGATATCGATAAGCTGAGAGATAAGCTCTCCACAATAGGCGACAGCCTTGTTGTAATTGGTGATTTGCAGATGGTAAAGGTGCATGTGCATACTAATGTGCCCGGCAAGGCATTGCAGTACGGATTGGAGCTTGGCGAGCTGGACTCGGTCAAGATAGAGAATATGCTCGAGCAAAACAGGGCAATGCGCGCCAAGCTCGAAGCGGAAAGAAAGCCAATAGGTATAGTAAGCGTATGCGCCGGCGAGGGCTTTGCCGCACTGTTTCGCGAGTTGTTCACCGACTATGTTATTGAGGGCGGTCAGACCATGAACCCGAGTGTGGACGACATACTGCAGGCCATAAAAAAGGTCAATGCAGAGCACATAATTATTCTGCCTAACAACAAAAATATAATTCTCGCCGCCGAACAGGCGAAGGAGCTGACGGATAAGCATTGCGTAGTTTTGCCTACAAAAAATGTTGCATCGGGAATAGCTGCGTCTATAAGCTACAATCCGGATTTGGGGCTAGATGAGAATATCAATGCAATGATGGATGCGATAACGCGCATATCGGCAGGCTATGTCACTACCGCGGTACGCACAACTACCATTGACGGTTTGAAGCTTAAAGAGGGCGACATAATAGGATTGTCAGACAGCAAGATTCTCACTAAGGGAGATAATGTCGAAGAAGTATTGGTTGCGCTAATCGGGATGCAAAAGGAAGAAGGCAAAGAGATGCTGACCTTGTATTATGGAGCTGATGTCAGCGAGGAGCAATCGGGTATTGCATTGCAGAGAATCAGCGAGGCGTATCCTGAGCTGGAGGTAACAGCCTATTTCGGCGGACAGCCTCATTATTATTATGTGATTGCGCTCGAGTAGGCTTAGATTAAAGTTGATTACAAAACGCCTTTCGGGCGGTTAATACGATAATAAAATCCAAAATAAAATATAAAAATTAATTAAAAACTCTTGCAAAACCATAGTTGATTTGTTATATTAATAGAGCACCTAAATCGGTGCAGAAGCATAAATTAGCATATGCGGGAGTGGCTCAGTGGTAGAGCGTCGCCTTGCCAAGGCGAATGTCGCGGGTCCGAATCCCGTCTCCCGCTCCACAGCCTAACCGCAATGGGATTGCGGTTAGGCTGTGGACAATTAATGCAATAAAAGGACAGCAAAAGAACCCGAAGCAAGTGATGTAATCAGTTGTTGAGGGAAAGGAGCAACGGAGCGAAAAGGCGAATGTTGGCGATGAAATCGACGACAAAGCAAGAGCGAAGAGGGCTTCGAAGGACAGCAAAAGAACCCGAAGCAAGTGATGTAATCAGTTGTTGAGGGAAAGGA
>CAYTUT010000012.1:0-17084 GCA_964441295.1 uncultured Christensenellaceae bacterium
TATTGCTATAATAAATTTTATAAAGAAGATATAGCAAAGTGGCTACCAACATTCAAAGCGTTGTTGTCAGACATACGCATTTATAATATATGAGCTCAACATTTAAAACACAAAAATTGCAGATATATAAAGCGCAAGGAGCTAAAACCGCAGAAGGGATAGTTTACTATAAAAAATACCCTTACGCAAAACATATACATGAAAAAGGCGGGTTGTGGTGCTCTGCAATTCAAAAACAAGCTGATGAAGAAAAAATAAACTCGGCTGTTAAGACAGTAAAAAAGATTGATGTACGAATAAACAACCACAGATTTGCTATTGATAACACGATGAAAGCTGTGTTTAAAAATGAAATATACGATGTTGGGGTAACTGACGAGTATGATTTTAAAAGCAAAGAAATAAAAATTACGCTTACAGCCAGCGTGGACAATAACGAGTATGAAGAGGAGGCTCTGTTTGCAGATGATTAAGTTCGAACATATTGAAGATATTAATCAATCTTTAGAATACGCATTTAATGCGGCTGGGCTTCAAGATAGATTCGGCAAAGCAAAAAAACCTTACTACTTTAGAAATTCAATTGAACCGCCTCACGAAAAAGACTCATTAGTTCTGCGTTACACAATAATTGATGCAGAAAGCAAAAATGCAGATAACGACTTTCATAGCGTTAGAGTATACATAAGCGCAGTATTATTTATAAATCACAAAGATGGGTTTGATTACGCTAAATATCGAGCTTTAATAAAAGAAATTGAAAGCAAAGCAAAGGCGGCGGGCTGGAGTGTAAAGTATGGGCCAGAGTTAAATTATAATATGACAGGAGACGCAACGGCTGGTTGTTTTGGTAAAACAATTGAATTCGCAAAGCACAAGTAAAATAGGAGGCTAATATGGCAAAGATATATGAAAAAGGAGCGTCGGACCTCATTGTAGGGGTAGTAGGCGCGGACGGAACTTTCGGGACAAGCTCTAAAAAGATACCGGGTGTTATAGAGGTTACGATAGACGTTGAAGAGACGCTAACAAAAATCGCAGCCGATAACAACATCGGTTATATAGTTTTGAAGAGTGTTGCTCGAGGCAGCGGGGAGCTGAACATAACAGGTATCCCTGTAGAGGATTATCCAAAAATAACCTCAGCGATAGAGAATACTGCAGGCATTGTGGCGTTTGGCGAAGAGTCAGCGGCTAAGCATTGCGGGTTTTCTTTTAAAAAGAAATACTTTATAGACGGGGTTGAGCATGCAAACGTTGTCATGATGCACAATGTATCTTTTGGAATCCCTTCCGAAGGGGCGGTAACCGAAGACGAAGAGGGCAACGCGATAACGGAGTGCACAATCCCGTTCGAGATCATGCCGGCAGAATATGTAGAAGGCACTACAAACAAAAGACGGACTCTAACCAAGATAAACAGCGCTTATAATGCGGCTCTTTATGCGGCATTAAAGGATAAGTGCTTTATGCCGAAGGAAGCGTCTCTTGCTGGATGCGTTGTAACATTCACAAAGACGCCTGAAGCAGCAGGTGTAACGGTGTTGTTTGGGACTACGGTAATCCCTGCGCAAGCAGACGGTACGTACAAACTGACAACGGGCAGTTACACTTATAACGCTTCAGCTACGGGGTATACGAGCACGACAGGCACAGCGCTTGTTATAGGCAGTGAAGACATCACGGCAGGCGCAAAGGCAGTGACAGTAACGCTGACACAGCCTTAAAAAATATGGAGGTATAAAATGGGACAGGACATAAGAACAAAAAACGCGCTAGGACAAGCGCTACAAAATTTGTCAGGCAAAGACATTAAGGGCGAGGACTACACCACAACGCTCGAAATGCTTAACGCGTTTAATGCAATGTACGCATGCGTGGTAACCTTTGCAGTAACACCGAGCGGCTCAACTATAGTTGTGAAAAAAGGCACAACAGTGATTGCGCCGGAAGAGGACGGCACGTACTTGCTTAAAGAGGGCGCGTATACGTATACAGCAAGCAAGCCTTATTACATAACCAAAGCAGATCAGGCGTTAACAATTACAAACGCTGACGAGACTACAGGCACAAAGACAGTCACGGTTACGCTTACGGCGGTAACACCTGCGCTTGTATCGGCGGTTGCAATCCTTGACGACGACACGGAAGTGCCTATCGTTGACAACGCGTTAACGCTGATACAAAACTCAGTCTTAGACAGAGTAGAAGCAGTAGTTAACGTTCCCGTGACGCTTAACGGAACACCGTCAACGCTGATAGAGCTTTCAGAAGAGTGGTTCACTCACGGCACTATTACCGTTGATGCGGAAGACCCCACAAAGGTCATTGTTACACCAAACGGCACAAACGGACAAACTCCGTTGTTGGGGGTGTTTTCTATCAAGGTGCCTGCAGACAGCGTACGCAACGCTACAGTTGGCAATGCAGAGGTTATTATAACCTTAACCGTTGAAGCAGAAGCAGCTTAAATTAAACACAAGAGCGGCACACGCGTGCTGCTCTTACATGCGAATATAAGTACAGACGGTGCAACTCCGTCAATTCGCTAAATAAAGGAGAGATACATGCCGACATTCAAAACCTACAAAACAGTAGATCACGAAGAAAACGAAGTATTGATAAAGCTGGCGCACACCCCTGTAACCTATATCAAGTATAAGGAATTCACAGGTCGGGAGCTATTTGACGATATGCTAATCTACTGCCACGATAAAGGTGGAATTGATAAAAAGAAAGAGGAACAGGCTTTTAGCATTATTTTTTCTTCCTCTTCGTGCATGTTTTATCTTGAGCTTACAGCCGCGCTGGTAGCAACAGCTGAGTACCCTAACAACAGAGCAAAAGAAGATATAATTGCGGAGCTGCCTGACAGCTTGCTATACGATGCGGAATACATGGAAATATTGGCAGAGTTTATAACATTAGACGCAAAGTTGCTTGCGGCGAAAGCAAAAAGCGTAAAAAAAAAGTAACGGCGGAGCCTGACCCTGACTTCACTAACAAGCTGATATACAACGCGCTTGAGGCGGGCTTTACGATAGACCTAAAAGACATTAGCGTGTTTGTGCTGATAGATTACTGCACGTATCGCAATAAGCTGATAGAGCAACAGCTCAAAGCAAATAAGAAAAAAGGCGCTTCAGACGAAAAGGTAATGAACACTGCAGAACTGCCGGACACAATGTGAGGCACGTATGAAAGAGCTTGAAAAATACTTAAACGAATTAGGGGAAATAGGCAGCGCGGCGCTTGAGGCAACTAAAGAGCAAATAGACCTAGAGGCAACAAGCGTGTATGAGGAATTAAAGCGTAACACGCCAAGCAATACAGGAGAGCTCGCGTCATCGCTTAAGCTGAAAAAAGTAGACACGGAAAAGACTTACGGATACGGGCTCGAATACGAAGGCGAGCACTCAAGCGGAGTAAATAACGAGAAGCTCGCAAGCATACTTAACTACGGTAATTCGAGGATACCTGGCAAGCACTTTAAAGACAGAGCGGTGCGCAAGCTAAAAGGCATAGACGGCAGGATATATCTGCGCTGGCAAAACAAGATAGATAAGAGGTAGTACATGTCGACCAAAATCACTCGCGAAATAGACGAAATCTCACAGAAGATAAAAACTCTTAATTCTGACATTAAGAGTTCTA
Source organism: uncultured Christensenellaceae bacterium (assembly GCA_964441295.1). GTDB lineage: Bacteria > Bacillota > Clostridia > Christensenellales > CAG-1252 > SACC01. Next base: position 3,655 of record CAYTUT010000012.1, read on the forward strand.
CCTCTGATACGCGAGAACTTAATAACGCTATTAAGCTTGACGGGGGAAATGTAGCGGCAGTGCGTCAGCGTTTTGCGGAGCTCGGAAGACAGCTCGACCTCAATACGCAAAAGTCCGAAGCGCTAAAGACAAAACAGCAACAGCTTAAAGCGGCGCTCGACAGCGGCGCAATTACTGAAAAGAAATACTATACGGAGCTTCAAAAAACAACAAGCGCGTTAGGCGCTGCGGAGAAAAACGCTGCAACGCTTACTGCGGAGCTTAAAAGACAAAATCAAGCAATAACGGCGGCTAAGTTTGACAGGATAAATAAAAGTCTTGAAACCTTTCAAAACAAAGCGCAAGGAGCGGCGAGAGCGGCAAAAGTAATGTTAGGAGCGCTTGCGGCAATCACTGTAGCTTTTATAAAGCTGGGTGATGAGCTCGCAGACACGGCAACCAAAATGCGTGTCACCGTTGAAGACCTGCAAATAGGGCGAGGGCTGTACGAGAACTTTGCAGAAGGGGCAAGCGGTTATGACAGCGCCCTAAAAGCATTAAGCGCAACAATGACGTCCATTGCCAAAGGCAGGGGCGCGGCTTATATAAGAGCGCTTGAGGCAATAGGGATTGCGCAGGAAGACTTGCAAGGGAAAGACACAGCGACGCAGCTTGATATAGTAAGCGCGGCGCTCCGCAATATACCTGACGAAGCAAAGCGCGTTGAGTACGCAATGATTCTGATGGGCGACGCAGGACGCAATGTCGCAACGGTTGCTAACCTTTCGGCAGAAGAAGTTAACACTTACAAAGAGGCGTTGATTGAGGCGGGCATAGTAACGACCGAGCAAGCGGCGGTAGCAGACGAGCTTGCTAACAAGACCGCGTTATTAAAGCAGCAGTTCACGGCTCAAGCAGCTACACTTGTGACTGCAATGCTACCCGCAATTAACGCCGTAATGGGGGCAATGCAGGCAATTACTCCGATACTATCAACAATAGGTGCGGGCTTCGATTTTTTAGGTAAAACGGGGAGCGTCGTACTCATAATGCTAATAGGGTTTGTAGCTGTGTTGCCTAAATTAATAGGCATGATAAAGGCGATAGTAGCGGTAATAAAGATACTTAGAATTGCCACGCTCGCGCAAGCAGCGGCAACAGGGGTATTGTCGGCAGCAGCGGGTCCGTTAATAATAGCGTTTGTTGCGATAGCCGCCGTTATTTTACTAATTATAGGACTGTTTAGGCGGTTGAAGAAATCTCAAGACGAGGCGTCAGATAGCCTTAGCGGATATAAGACAGGTCTTAAGGATTTGCAGTCGAGTGCAGAGTTTACAGGCTCGGTGGTTGACCAAAATACTGCATCAACAGCAGCTACAAGCGCAGCGCTAAGCGCAGGCAGCACAACTACTAACAACTACAACAACACAGCAGGACCCACGAGCGTGGCGGTTAATGTTTACGTGACAGAGCCGGGCGCATCGGCGGAAGACATAGCAGAGACAGTAAGCAGAGCGGTAGCTCTCAGGCTTGCGGCGGCGAGGTAGTAATGAGAAGATTTGCATTAGTCGTATTCGATATAGAAGACAACGTAATAGATAGACGCGTTTTACATAGCGCAGTCGAGCCTGAGGGGCTGGGCTGGCGTCTGTCTGTAAGCCGTATCGAGACCGACGTTGAAGATATTATCACTAACATATTGCAGTCAAAGCAGGACATCAAGCTGCGACTGGTAACAAGCGGATACATCGAAAGTCAAATAATATCCAACTGGATACAGCAATACATTGGGATACAGTACGACCTTGCGCTTGAGTACAACGACGGCGTGACAACGCGGTACTGCAGCGGGCTTGTAACCGGACTGTCAAAGACGGAGCTCAACGAGTACAGCGCGCTTAACAGAGAATTGACCTTTACGCCAACCTCTCCGTTTTTTACATTGCCGTTTGCGTCAATAAGGATAGCGGTTGCGGCAGCGGGGAAAAGTTATCCGTTCAAATATCCCTACCGTTACGGCAAAAACTTAGTCGAGAACAACCTTATAGATAATCCATACATGCAAGCATCGCCCATAACAGTAAGATTCACAGGCACAATAACCAATCCCGATATAAGGCTCATTGACGCAGGCAGTACAGTATATAACCGTGTTCAGTTCCCGGAGACGACGCTCGGCGCTAACGAGTACATAGTTATAAACAGTGGAAGACAAAAGATATTAAAGTATGACGGGTCGGGCTTTGTAGATTACGCAGCGCAGACCAACCCTTTATACGACACTTTCTTAAGAGCGGAAAGGGGCATAAGCACAATGGCTATTAACATCGAAGCGGGAGACACTTGCGAGCTCACGGCGCGTCCGCGTCGATACGTGTTAGGTTAAAGGATATGTACATAACGTTTTACGACAAAGCCTTTGCAGGCTTACAAAGCAACGCAGCGCTGGTTATTGATAGCAAGAGTTATAAACTAGTTAAACGCAGCGTAGATACTGACAGTCTTACATGCATGTGTGAGGGATTTACTGAAGACATACAGCCTACGTTCCTTGTAGTTAAGGACAGCCGGGGCAGATACGTATACGGAGCTCTTGCGGGCATACCAGAGCTGACAAAAGATAACAAGACCAAAGTAACCGCAACCGACATTAAGATGCTGTTTAACTCGGACGTGATACTCGACTTTGACGGCACGCTAACAACAGTAGAAGACGTGCTCGATTACGTCTTTGCAGAGTGGAATACACAAGTTAATCAAGCCAGCTTTACGGTTGCGCTCGCTTACACAACAGAGTTTACTGTAGCGCTTGGAGACCTTGAGCCGGTCGTAACAAAAGCAAGATACAATGCGTGGGAGATTATTAAGAACTACTTGAGGTATTACAACTTATACATTACGTCCTCGCTCGACCTTGCTAATAAAAAGGTAATATTTACGGTAGGTAAAGCGATGCAAGCTGACTATAACATTAAACTGTGGGAGCTCGGTGTCAAAGACTACGGTAAATGGATGGCGGCGCTTAATGAGACGCAAGGATACGTTAATGTAGACGGTACATGGTCTGCAGGCACACGTTGGGTACTGCGCTCTAACAACTCAATAACGACAAATACCGCACTAAGGGATATATACCCTATCAAGCGCAGTATCGTGGTTAAGGAGGCGACAGCAGAGGACGCAGCGGAGAAGCTTACAGAGGCGAACATGGAAGCGCTCGAAAAACTGACAGAGTCAATGTTCAACGAGAGCATAGAGCTGCCCATGCGAGAGGGCGTAAGCTTCGAGACAAAGTTCAACGTGTATGCCCGGCGCGGCGGTGGGTTGTATAAGTCCTTGCCGATGGGCGAGATGCACTACGACGCTAACGGGCTTGTGCGGATACAGATAGGCTACAGGTTTCAAGGCTTAGAATTCATATTATAGGAGACAGATATGGCGGTTAATTATATAAGACAAACCTCAGAAGAGCCAAACATAACAAACGCGATGGACGCCCGTGCGTTCCGTTTTGCGTTTGGCAATCAAGACGGATATATCCCCGGGCGCGGCAACGAGCTCGAGCACGAGATAGACGGCTCAACTTTTAAGATAAAGGCGGGCGAGTTTGTTATACAGGGCTGTCAAATAACTATTGACTCAGCAGGCGCGCTCATAGAGCCGCTTGTAGGAGTGTTTAACAGATATTATACTGTCTACGCTAGGCTCAACCTTGCTACTGAAATTGCAGAAGTATTAAGTTCCTTTAATGTGTATGCTACGTACCCCGCAGTACCCGCAAGCGACGACTTAACTGCAGACCCTACAGGCACAGCTTATGTCGAGCTGTACAGGTTCTTTATCAATACAAGCGGAGTTATCTCAAATGTAGTAAGGCGCATAAGCGCAATATCGTATTACACTGACGGCGCTGCTATAAAGACAGGTACAGTTGCAGAAGCTCGCTTGCCGGCAACGCTGGCTAAGATAAACGGCACATATGCGGATATGGCTGTCGGCAACGCAACAAACGCAGTGCAGTCGACCACAAAAAGTAGGCACGATAACAGCACTGCGATAGCGACAACAGCTTATGTGGATAGAGGGTTTGAAGATCTTTACTTTAGCAGCGCGGGCGAGCTTGAGGTTAACACTGCAAATATTGCTAACTGGGCGAACTATAATTACTTTCAAGTATATCTTAAGAACGACACAGTAGGGCATGCGTGGGTGTTTATGCCTCGAACAGCTACGCACAATGCAGATAACACGTTGAGCGGCAGAGCGGTGCGTGTCTTGACCTCTGCACCGTTAAGATTGTTTAATAACGCGGTACTTCCTATGGCAATAGGATACCTTAAGAGCGGTAGTGAGGTAACAGCAACGCTTACCTCGTCAGACACGGCTTGCAGAATATTAAAAATAATAGGAGTCAAGTAATGAAAGTATTAACATCTAACAACGCAGACAATAGATTCCAAGACGGAGCGCGCTGGTACAACTTTGTAGCAGGCGGGCAGTCTTTTATTATCAAAAATGCGCTTAACGAGTGCGCGGTTACTGAGGTATCGGGTAGCATTGTTGTCGCAAAAGGCGAGATGGTACTGTCAGGAATGCGCATCGTACTTGACGAGGTGCAGTCATATCCGTTAGACAACCCCGCCGAGCCTATAAGTCTTGCACTTGTAGCATGGGTTAATATTGACGGTGAGACTGTAACGGAGGGCGTTAGATTCCAACTTAACGCTACACCGCTGACCAAGGATAATCTGCACTTAGCAGAGAGCGGGACATACGAGGAGAAGCTTGCTACCTTTACGCTGTCACCAGGCACAGTGGTGAGTAATCTTGTGAGAGTGTTGCCGCTAAGAGATAGCGTAGGCATAATAGGACCGCAAGGACCTCAAGGAGTGCAGGGTCCCGCCGGTGCGGCGGGACCTCAGGGAGAGCAGGGACCCGCTGGGCCACAAGGAGCTACTGGGCCGCAAGGTGCTACAGGACCTCAGGGAGAGCAGGGAGAGCCGGGGCTATCAGGGACAAGTGTTTATGATACAAAGATAACTACGCAATCCGAGTTTGACGCATTACTTGCAAGCCCAACTTGGCTAGGTGCAAAGAGTATACTGTTTGACGGCGCGAATGGGGCCTTTGTTATATCGTTTGCAGATAGAGGTACGGTAGTCGTACCTGAAACTGTTAAACACCTTCAGGGGGTGAACAGCGCGGCAATAAACATAGCCGGGGCTGCTTTTTCCGGCACTTTTTTTGACACGGAAAACGCTAACCCTTTAATCCGCGACATTACAATTATGGCGACGGTTGAAAGCGCTAACGTACTACTGCTAAACGTTGTGCGTGAGCTGTCAGGGTGTTATATAACCTTAAGCAACAGCACCGAAGATCCGGCAGCGCTTACAAGAGCGCTTGGCGCCGCAACCTGCGTACTAAATTGCGAGTTTTATGTTGAGGCAGTGGCGGGAGTGGTGCAGGCGTGCCGCGGCGACTATTTGGTGGCTAGCAGGGCTACCATAGCATCAACGTCCCCCGGCACAAATTCTTACGCTTTTTATGCTATTTATGGAGGGTCCTCATTATTGGCATCTTCCGGAATAATAAGCTCCCAGTATCTGTATAAAGGCCTCATTGACCCTAATTCCTGCTATGGTTACCGTTATCCCGAAAGCACATTGACCTTAGCCGCAGCAGACTGGACAGACGCGGCGCAGACAAAAGCGGTATCAGGATTAACCGCAACCCATAATCCGCGCGTGTTGTTTGCGACAAAAGCGGACGCGGTATTGTACGGTGACGCGGGTATATTTGTGGCACAAAGCGCGGGCAATCTTATCTTTGAGGCAGATGCAGACGCCGTGCCTACGGAAGATATTGACTTAATAATACAACTAGCGAGGTAAGTTATGGTAGTACAACCTTTTATTTATAAACGTGGCGGTGGCAGTGGCGGCTGGCAACCTGACCCCCTATGGACTAATATTCGAACATTGTACGATAATGACCCGTTGGCGTCCACCTATCAATATAGAGCGGTGTACCTGATAGCGGGGCAGGACGAGGCTACAGAGTTTCCCGCTGGCTCTTTCTATCAAAACCGCAGGTACATTACAAGCGATGGTTATGATAGCGGCGGCACATTGTTGACGGCAGCCTATACGCATATTTGGGATTTAACTAAAGACATAATTGACAGCAAAGGCGCAAGAATAAGATGGATTAAGGTCTATTCAAGCAATCCAACGGCAATCGTATCGGACGTTAATTATAAGCATTCCGTAATATGGGCAGTTTTTAACCTAAGCGCTACCGTTGTTGGAGATACTGCTCAATATAGTACGGGGTTTAATCATTGTTATGCATTACGCCGCTTTGAATGCGGTTCAAATGTCACATCTGTAGGAAACTACGCCTTTAGAAACTGTTCGAGCTTGGAAAGCATAGTAATGACTAGCACTATCACATCTATAGGAAACTACGCCTTTGATAGTTGTTATGGGCTTGTTGACTGTTTTTTGCCCTATACGGTTACCGCAATAGGAACTAATGCCTTTCAAAACTGTTATAGCTTATCAGACATTGTCATTCCGTCTGGCGTCACCACTTTGGGAGCTTCCATATTTAGTGCTTGTTATAGCTTATCAGAGATTGTCATTCCGTCTGGCGTCACCACTTTGGGAGCTAGTGCCTTTAGTAATTGTCAATCTGCTGTAAAATTGTCAATACCGTCAAGTGTTACTTCTGCAACATCAACTAGTTTTAGCAACACTTTTAGTTTACAAAATGTTGTGTTGGAAACTAATTTTGACGCAAATCTTACGCTTAACAGCGGAAACACAAATGCAGCAAGCACAAGATTGTCGCGCTCGGTGCTAAACGCTATGATAGCCGCTTACAAAGACAATAGCGGCGGCACTGCAAGAACGCTGACAATAGGAGCGACGAATCTCGCGAAACTAACTGCCGAAGATATAGCAGTAGCAACGGACAAAAACTTATCTTTGGCGTAAAAGGAGTAATTATGGAGTTAATAGTAAACGAGTACGGCACAAGAATATTGACACCAAGCGTGGGCAAGCAGATAGCTCTTGCAAGCGACATAAGCACTATATACGAATATCAAGTGTACTTAGGCAACGGCGATAGTCCAGACCGTTATGTCGAGGTCGACAAGCCTATTGAGGAGGTAGAAGATAATGACTAAAGAAGTTGACGACATCGTCGCAAACATTGAGAAAGAGAGCAAGGCTGTAGTGGTTGAGGCAAAGAACGCTTCAAACGGTTTTACGCAAGCGGTGGATATCGCAAAGGTCGAAACGCTGAAAGGCGCTGCGGCTACTGACGAAAAGTTTAACAAAGAGTTTATAGGAGCCATAAAAGACGCTGCCTTAGAAATTGCTCGGCTTGAAAAGGAAAAAGCCGCCCTTGAAAAGCAAAACATTGAGTACGAGCAGGAACTCCTCGAAACACAGCAAAAACTGAACGAACAAAAGCAAGTCTCGGATTTGTGGGAAAATCGCCAAAAGCGCAGACAATATCATTTTGACGGCGTGCGACCAATAATGGAGTTTGTAGGCGTAAAAACGCCTATGAACTTGCCACTACTATATTTTTTGACCTTTGTCATTATGTGGTTTTTCTTACTTGATAAAGTGTGGAAAGGCACAATAGGGGCGCTAATATCAGGGGCAAGTGACGGCGATAGACCGAAAGCTGTAAAAGGCTTTATATGGACGGTTTTAGGGGTGCTGTTCGCATGCACAATGGCTTTAGGTATATACCTTGTCTTGGGTTGGCTCAGCGTTATATAGGAGGACGAATATATGAAATGTGCAATATGTAACAGGCAGATACGCAAGCCGCCGTATGTTTTAGATACGCGCTCGTGCACAGGCACTAAAAACGTATACCAATGCGCTGTGTGTGCAGGTATAAAAAAATCAAATAGGAGGACAAAGAAATGTTAATTAACGTAGAAAAGCTTTTAGCAGACTACAGCGCAGAGCGTAAAGCGCTCGAGGTTGAGGTCAAGGCTAACAGAGAGGAGCTTGAGGAGCGGTTAGAGCCGTTCATCCGCTCAGGCACAATCTCAGCAGACCAAGTGGAAGAGCTTGCAGCAGGTCTTACTGTAAGGCTCGAGGCGCAGTTTAGCGCAAAGTGGAGAGAGGTAGACGCGACACCGTACTTAGTCGCAGAGCCACCCGTCGAGGTCGTAGAAGAGCAGCCCATCGACGACATCGTAGCAGAAGAGGCGGTACAGGAGACACTAGAGGAGGTAGAAGCATGAATGCGGAACTTAAAGCAATTATCGAAAAACAGCGGAATGAGATAGCCGCTAAGAGGGAGACAGCTATCGCTCTTGCTGTGCAAGCAAGTTTCGAAGAGAACGTCAATCCCAAGCACAGCGCGATTGATGCGCAGAAGAGCGCGGACATGGCGGCGGCTCAGCGTGAGTACAACGCGCGCATCTCTGCTATCAACGCAGAGGCGGGAGAGGCAAAAGCGACCGCTACCGAAGAGGACAAGCTCGCCGTATCCGTCGCCGTCGGCGCTGAGTACGATGACGCGCTGTCGCAGTTCGATGTGATGCTCAAAGAGGAGGATTGATATGGATACTGTCCTTAATGGCATAAAAGAGTTCGGTATTGCGGTTATCATAATCGCCGTCCTTGCCTTTATATTCACTTATCCAGTTAAGATCCCTATCAAGCAGATAACGATCAAGATTAAGCATTGCGGATGGAGACGAGCGCTCAATAAGCTGATACTGCTAATACCGCTTATCTTAAGCGCTGCGATGTGGGCGATATACATAAACGCGTTCAATGTAGACGGCTTTAACACGACTAAGCTGATATACGCGTCTATGACATCTGCGTTCTTTGCAATAGTGCTGTACGGTTTACTTGGAGAGATTATTACAAGCTTCCTTAACCCCTATGAGGAGGGCGAGGGTAAAGAGCTAAAGGATAAATTAAAAAAGGCTATAACGGGCGGAGGCTCTGCAATCGACAAAGCAGTGGAGCTGATAGCTTCAGACACGGGAGTGAATAAAAACATAGTAACAAAAGCGTTTGAGAATTTAAAAAAGGCAAGCGGCAAAAAAGAAAAACCGCCCGACGAGAACGGGGCGGCAGATAGTAAATAACTTATAAAGTAAAAGGGATAGTGTTCTATCCCTTTTTTAGTTGTCTAGCTGCTTGTCTTATAAATTCGGCTTTGCTTAGTCCTGCGTCTGCCACGGCTTTATTCACCGCTTCGGCTTCTTCGGGCTTGAGCGTAACAACCCATCGTACTTCTTGGCGCTTTTTTCTGTACGCTGCGTCGGCGCGTCGTTGTGCATCAGTTCTCATATCTTTTATAAATCTTGGCATAGTCGCACATTGCCCAGCCCTTTTTGTCGCATTGGAAATCAACATTGCCGTCCTCATTAACCTCGCAAGTGTCACATCTGCCTACTACTATGCTTTGGTAATGTCTGGAATCTGCCTCGATCTTCGCATAATCTCTTGCGTCGCTTAATTTGTTAAAAAACTTAATAAATGTATCGCAACCGTAATTCCTTTGAACAACATACTTTTTCATACTTTTCTCCTTTTTGCGCGCCCCCTTTCAAGCCGTCCGCCTTTCTATACTCTAATTATATCACCTTGACGGCGATATGTCAATAGGTTTTTGAAAAATAATTAAAATATTTTTCTGACACACTTTTGACACACTTTTGCAAGCTTTTATGTGCTTTTTAATGCCGTTAAATGCGTTTTATTTCTATCCCCCCGTAAAACAAAGTAAAATAAAAAATGCCCTAAAAGTAAGGCACTTTTGGCGGAGAGTTAGGGATTTGAACCCTAGTTACCCTTATGGGGTAAACACGATTTCCAATCGTGCGCCTTCGACCACTCAGCCAACTCTCCATTATTGCGTCCAGCTACATAATTATAAGATATCAGCACTTTATTTGCAAGGATATTAATATTGTTTTTTGTAAATATGTGCAAATTGTAAGGGATAGATACTGAAAGAGTAGTTATAAAAAATCGGTGGTGTTGCCCGACAGGGCAGAGGGTGAATAGTTAAGTAATTAATATTGGTTTTTTATAAATATGTGTGAATTGTGGGTATAAGTTATTGTAAGAACAAATATCAAAAACTGGGGATGCGACCTAACAGGGCAGAGGGGGATTACTATCTGCCGGCAACAACAGAGATTATCTCGATATCCTTGCCAAGATAATGGCGAAATAGCCTGACCGGGTTGAGTATAGGTCTCCGTAGATGAGCCCGTGAGGAGCAAAGGTATATCCTGTCTACAGAGAGAGATTTAATTATATCCTTGCAAAACTTTGCGTTTTGCAGAGTGGTTTTGGATTGTTTTTCCATGACCAGCTTTTCTTTTTTTATTCCGTTAAGCACAAGATAATCTCTCATAGCCTCGGCTTCGGTAATTCCGGCGCGCGGATTGGCAAGACCGCCGCTAAGCAGCGCGATATCATATTGACCTTCCCGCAAGCCTTCAAGCACCGAATTACAGCGCTCAAGCATTTCCGCATGGAAGCTTCCGTCATTATTAAGTCTTTTTCCAAGCGCTACCAGCAGTTTCATACATTACCTCATAATATAGCCGTTAATAAATTGCATTGTCTCTCTAAAGCACTCCATGCCTTTCTTGGTCTTTGTCGCAATACCCGCCGCGTGCAATGAGAGTATTCCAGTGCCCTCGTATAATTTGTAAGGGACTCCCAACTGCTGCAGTTGCTGGGCGAGCGCAAAACTTTCCTTGCGCAACGGGTCGTGCTTTGCGTAAATTACCATTGTCGGCGGAAAGTCTTTGTTAATGAAAGAAGTCGGAGAAAGCAATTTGATTCTCTCGGTATCGGCGCCTTGAAGTATCTCCTCAATGGTTAAATCGGTATAGCAGCGAACCATCGTCTTAATATTCGGGAAGCCGGAGCCTATCAATCTTACTATGTCAATAGCGCCGCAATTGGAGATGCCGGCGGTCACATCGAACGAGTCGCGATGTCTAAACTCTATCCCAAGCTTGTCAAAGAGCTGTTTGTTTTTGACTATTGCGGACAGTGCAAGCACAAAGTTGCCGCCTGCCGATTCCCCAGCCAATACTACTCTCGAGGTATCGATACTATACTTTTCGGCGTTATCAAGCACAAAATCGATTGCTTTGAAGAGTTGCCTGAGCTGATACGGGAATATCCTTTTGGGAGCGGGATAATAATCAATGTTTGCCACAAAATAACCTTCTTCAGCGGCATGGTAACAGTAGTAATTGCGCAGGTCCTTATGCCCTGACATCCAGCCTCCCCCGTGCATCATTATCATAAGCGGCTGTTTTGCGCCTTCCTCTAACGCTCTGCGGCGATAGATAAGATTACATAGCTCGTGTTCCCGCGGGTCGCCGTAGGCAACGTTTTTTTCCATAACCACGCCGTCGGGCAGTGGCTCGCGAATCAACGGGAAAAGCAGGTATTCAACAGCGTTCATGAATTTTTGCAGGAGAAGCCCCCGCAGTATCAATGTTTTTTTCATATAATCCCACCCTATTAGTGAATAAGACAATTATAACTAATGAGTAGCGGTTAGTCAATATTATTTATCAAGGCGTACCGCCATTATGCAGAAAAAACACAAATAAGCCTATTAAATTGCAAAATACGCAACAAATTGTTGCTAAAATGTCATTATGGATATCGAAACAGAAAAAAAGAGAAAGGCAGCCCATATTCTTTGCGCAACGGCAAGACTTAAGGAGGCGTGCAAAATCGAGCTGAGAAGGCAGACCGGCTACAGTATGACCACCATAAATTCGACGGTGTCCTCGCTCGCCGAGAGGGGGATGCTGGCAATAAGCGAAAAGAAAAGCGGTACGGGGAGCAAAAAAAGCGTTATTACCATTAACCCGAAGGCGGTAGTCGTGGGGATAAGCTTTTATAGGATGAAAATATCCGCCCGCATCATGACACTAGACGGTGAAGTAATACATTCGGACGAAAAATGTCTGGAAGCGCTGCATTGTGATATTGCAGACGCCATCACCGCGATGATTGAAAGACTGCTTAAAGGAGAGTACAATCTGGTCGCAATAGGGGTATCCATTTCGCTGCAGGACAACTCAAGTCTTGCCAAAGTGCTGGCATTGCGTTTTGGTGTGCCGGTGCATATGGGCGACAGTGTTGCCGCGCTTGCAATGTATTACCGCTATAGGGTAAAGAAGAAGAATACAAATATAGCCGTTCTGCTTCTTGCCAAGCACATCCGCTGTGCGAATGTAGGAGAATGGAGCGAAGCGTTGGAGCTGGGCAATTTGCTCTCCCCGATAATTTCGGCGCAAAAAGGGCGGCTGATTTATGACGAGGTGCTTTCTGCAGAAGCGGTAAAGCAGCGGATGTACAGCAAATACAACAGAACCGAAAGCGCGTTCGAAGCCGCCGTTATTAGCGGCGATGTCGCAAGCTATGCAAAGCAGCTGCAATACGCTCTCGGCGAATTGATATTGCTAATTGACAAGACTGTAAAGGCATCCGCCTTGATAGTTGCGGGCGAGTATGTGACCAAGCCGCTTGTTCAGGGCAGTATTGAACTTTTGGGCGACAGCCTTCGCGGAGAGATAGTCTGCTTTGACAAGGGCATCAATGAAATAGCAGACGGCGCGGGCTGTATAGCGCTAAATTCCTTTTTGTATTATTAATCAGCGCTTATACGGCATTTTTGTGATATAATAATGCGCATGGAACGGATAAGCAACATCATACTTGATATTGACAAAGAAAATACGCTTTTGGAGGCTGCGGCGAGGCAGGCAGGCATAAAGAGAGGCGATATAGTCTCATTTTACATTGTGCGCCGCTCCATAGATGCAAGAAAAAAGAACAACATAAAGCTGGTATTCACAGTAGACATCAGCACAAAGCGCGAAGAGCGCAATGTCATGACCATTAAGGAGCTGAAAAAGCCCTTGGAATATCCTCCGATAGTTGTTGGATTCGGCCCTGCAGGCATGTTTGCGGCGCATGCGCTTGCCCTTGCCGGCGCGAAACCGATAGTATTGGAGCGCGGGGAGGATGTGGACGCAAGGCGCAGCAAGGTCAGCAGTTTTTGGTCAAGCGGGCAGCTTGACAGTGATTCCAATGTGCAGTTTGGCGAAGGCGGCGCAGGCGCGTTCTCGGACGGAAAGCTGAATACCGGTACGGGTGACAGCGAAAGACAGATGTATGTGTTGTCGAAGCTTGTGGCTTTCGGCGCGCCGGAGGAGATAATCTACGACAGCAAGCCCCATATCGGCACAGACAGGCTGTGCGGTGTGGTCAAAGCATTGCGCACTGATATAATAAAGCGCGGAGGAGAGGTCAGGTTTTGCGCAAAGGTGGAAAATATCGAATGCGCAACAACGGGGATAACAGTCAAAGCAGACAAGCAATACTTCACAAAGCACCTCATACTTGCCA
>CAYTUT010000013.1:0-16833 GCA_964441295.1 uncultured Christensenellaceae bacterium
GAATCGACCCGCTGGAATCAAAATATGCGGACAGGGAATACGACTTGTTTCAGCTCAATAACCTCACGGGCAAGTGCTTCGACTTGTACGATACATACAAGCGCAAATATAAAGTTAGCAAAAATTGCGATATAAAATGCGCTTTTTACGGGCTGTATAATGAGGTATACGTGTTCATCAAGGCGGGTACGCTAATTAAGTTTATTATGAATCCGCTTGTAAAGAACATGAAAAGGCTGCTTCAAAGAGTATAGCCGCTAGGGCCTAGCCTATACCGTATGTTTGATTGGTTGTGTCCAAAAACAGATTGATCTGCGGCGGTAAAAAGGTAAAGAGTATTATCATACCGAGTATTATCGCGACCAATACGGTCAGCGTTTTTGAGGAGTATTCCTTGCCGCTCGTGAGCAGCTTGTAGGAGACTACATTCATGGCAATTATGATTGCCATAGCAAGCGTTATGTCAAGCGCCGTGATATTGTAGCCGAGTATACCGGTGTAGGTATAAAAGGCAATAATCATGAGGGGTATCGAGACGACAAGAGGCAGGGCCTTGGCAAAAAGGTAGTTAGGGTTATCTTTGAGAAAAAAGTATTCCACAACGGCGTAGAGCAGAAAGGGCGCAAATAACAGCTTTCCATGCTCCCAAACGCTCTCGTTGACAGGCACAAAGGGCGCAACTAATAGCGAATCGCCCGACCATTCGAAAATAAAATGGTTGAGCGTGCCGAAAACAAGGCAAAACACTAGAGAACCAATCTCAAAATACAGCGTCTTTTTGTTTTTGTCCATAGCAACAACACCCCCTCTGTATATTATGTCACATATTTGCATGGATTTTTAATAATTAAAATGGTATAATTAGTAAAATAATAGGGGATACGGCATGAATTTCAACAAAACACCGATAACGCGCATAGCCGCGACTTTGGCAAAAGTGATGGGCATTGCTCCGCCATATACGGCAGAGGACGCAATTAATGATTTGGCAGATTATATCACCGGCGCAACAAAAAGTGGTAAGATTCAAAAGGCATTAATCTTCAATCCGGATGCAGTGGGGCAGTGGGTTTTTGAAAAATACAAGGGCAAATTTGACAAAATGCTTGAGCATGCCCCGCATGAGGTCCCGATGCTTAGCGTTGTGCCGCCCAAGACGCCTGTCTGCTTCGCAAGTATCTACAGCGGCGCAAGTCCGCTGGTACACAAGGTAGACCGGTATACCAAGCCGGTGCTTAAGATTGATACCCTTTTTGATGCGCTGATAAGAGCCGGCAAAAGGCCTTGTATAGTGTCGGTAGCCGACCAAAGCATGGACAAGATATTCAAAGAAAGGGATATGGACTATTTCAGTCTGCCCTACGACGGCGAAGTAATAGAAAAGGCGTTGGAATTAATCGACTCAGACAAATATGACTTCATCGCGGTGTACAATCAAGAATATGACGACAAGATGCACCGCTCATATCCCGAATCCAAGCAGGCGTTAGCCGCGCTTGACCATTATGCGGCTAATTTTGAAAGACTTGCAATTCGGGTGAAAGAGCGCTGGAAAGAATACGACAGCCTAATTGCGGTACTTACCGACCATGGAGTGCATAGAGAATGGTTCGGTCTAGGTCAGCACGGCAAGGAAATCCCTAAGGATATGAATGTCAAGCACTTTTATGGGGTTGTTCCACGGACAGTATAGGATTGTTTTTGTGTGTTAATGCCGCGGCAACAGAGGGCGTGAATTCGCGCTGTATTGTACGGGTGCGGCTCACAAAAATTGCAAACAGCAATACACTCCATTCAGTTTTTCAAAAGATAATGTGTGAGCGGTCTGCAAGGCGCGGTTTTCGTTGAGGGAACAACACAAGTGTGCAAATGCAGTAAAGATAAGGGTAGGTGAAGTATGAAAAAGGAATATGGAAAGAGAAGGGATTTTCCGACCAAGCTGATAGCGGACGGTATATACTACATCAGTGATTTTTTGGCAACGGATTGCTATCTGATAATTGGCGACAAGCGCGCTCTGCTTATAGATGTAGGCACATGCTACGGAGATTTGCGCGGGCATGTTAGCACGCTGACAAGCTTGCCTATTGATGTTGTGTTTACACATGTTCATCCTGACCACATAGGAGGCATGGGTCAATTCGAGCGTGCATATGCGCACGAGGAGGACATACGCTACGGCTACAAGTTTTATTCTGCCTTATGGTTGAGAAAGCTGTTCAAGTTTCTTAGCAAGGGAATAATTGACCCGAGCATAAGCGCAAGGGATGTAGTGCGCGGTCAATACAAAACGGAGGTTTTGCCGGTGCATGACGGATATGTGTTCGACTTAGGGGGAAGAGCAGTCACGGTAAAACATTTTCGCGGGCATACAAACGGCTCGATAGTACTGCTTGACGACAAAACGAAGCATATGTTTTTGGGGGATAACTGCTGCGCATCGCCTTGGGTGTTTTTGCCCAATTCTTCAAGCCTTGAAGAATGGGTTGAGGGCGCCAAGCAGATTGCATTGTTAATGGATGAGTATGTTGCGCATTGGGGACATGAGGGCGGCGACATAAGCAAAGAGGTGTATCTCAACGCGATAGCTTTTGCCGAAGAAATAATCAGCAAGCAGAAGCGCAACACATTACTGCCGATAATAGAGTTTTATCCCTTCAATGACAGGGTCAACGGAAGTATTGTGTATCGAAAGAGTAATGTGTTTAAGAAGAAATAGGCTCTCTTTGACGCTTTGGACTGATTAGGTCGATAGCTTTGCAAGCAAAAAGGCAAGCCCCGATATGGACTTGCCTTTTTTAATCAAATAATGCTGCGTGATGTGGTTTTGGTATAGCATTGCAGATGTGATTGCTGTACAATATTGCAGATGTGTTGCCGTATGATACTGCGTGATGTGATTGCCGTAACAATTATTATCTCAAATTAAGCATCAGCTTATTTTGCATGCTGTCTTATAAGCCTCCGCGGTTGCGTTGGCTATCCTGCCGACGCGCTGTGCATCACCTACCAAATATAGTTTGGACACTTTGCCCTTTAGCTCGTTATACAAGGCGTTGACAGGGCGCGACCCTAGCGAAAGCACAACAGTGTCAAATGCCAGCTCGTTTTGCTCTTTGGTGACGATGTTTTGAACAGTAATGCCGCCGTCTGTTATTTTTGTGAGCTTTGTGTTGGTCAAAAACCTGCATCCCTTATCCCGCAGTTTGGGCACTGCGTCATCTGTGTGCTGGAACCATGTGCCCGGAGCGATAGAGGACGCCATCTCTATAATTGTTATTTTGTTGTCTGCCTCGGCAAGAAGCTCTGCCGTCTCGAGTCCCGTCATGCCGCTGCCAATCACCGCAACATTTTTACCGTTGATTTTGATATCGCCGCTAAGTATGTCAGTCGAGGTATACGCTCGGTCAGCGCCCTCGAGAGTCTTTGGACGGATTGCTGTTGCGCCTGTCGCGACAATAACGGCGTAAGGGTTATGCTGTTTGATTAATTCTTGAGTCGCTTGCGTGTTGTATATAATCTCGCCTCCCAGCGAAGTCACTGCATGCGCAAGATCGGCTGCGCACCAGCCGAGTTTTTCCTTGTGAGGGGGCTTGTCGGCAAGCAATATTTGACCGCCCGCTAACGGTGCTTGCTCGAATATTTTGACACTGAAGCCGCGCCTTAGAAGGGTTTCCGCGGCAGTAAGCCCGGCAACGCCCGCGCCTGCAACCACTACAAGCCTGCCCTTGCCGTCTTTGGGCAAGCTGTTATTGCTCTTTTCCATACCCACCGCGGGATTGACCGAGCAACCGCCGTGTGAGCCTACAAAAGCGTTTTCCTGCATGCTTTCGATACAATACAGACAGCAAATACACCTTTTTATATCTTTCTCCTTGCCCTCCGAGGCTTTCTTTGCCCAATAGGGGTCGGCAATATGCGGTCTTCCGAGAGACACAAAGTCCTGAATATTGTCCAAAAGCTGCTTTTCGGCCTGCTCGGGACTGCGGATAAGGTTGGCGGCAATGACGGGTATTTTCACCGCTTTTTTGACCTCTTGCGCCATATATGCGCGCCAACCGCATTCAAACGAGGTGGGCTCCAGCCAATAGTTGAATGTATCATACGATGCCGATGACACATCTATCGCGTCAATGCCGAGCGCCTCTAATCGGCGCGCTATCTCTACGCCTTCCTCCAGACCGTAGCCAACGCCATTGCGCCCGATTCGGTCATAGCATTCATCGACGGAGAGTCTGACTATTATGGGGAAGCTATCGCCGCATTCAGCGCGTATGCCCTTAATAATTTCGGCAGCGAAGCGCATGCGGTTGTCAAGACTGCCTCCGTATTCGTCTGTACGGCGGTTGGTGTGGGGGCTCAAAAACTGCTGTATGAGATATCCGTGCGTCGCGTGAAGCTCCACGCCGTCACAGCCTGCTTTCTTGACTCTTGCCGCCCCCTCGACAAATTGACGGACGAGCTGTTTGATCTCTCTGTGCCTTAGCGCGCGCACTCTTCCCTTAGCGAAGTAGCTTGGCTCAACCTTGGACGGGCATACCGAGCTTGGGACAATGTCATGCTTTAGTAGTATTTTGCACGCCGGCACAACCTTGTACAGCAGCTTGTCAAAGTTTTTATAGATTCTTTGGCAGCCGATAGCCATAGGCACGGTATTGATTAACAATCCTATGTTTTGCCTTCCGGGGTGGTGGAGCTGGACAAAAAGCTTTGCCCCGTGGCGGTGAATTCTTTCTGCGAACTCCGAAAGGCTGTCAATCTGATAGTCCTTGGATACGGCAAGCTGCGCGAAGGCGCCTGCGCCGTGACGGTCGTTGATGCGCGTTATCTCGGTGATAATGAGTCCTGCGCCGCCTTTCGCCCGCTCTTCATAATAGTCCATCATCTGTTGTGTCGCTTTTCCGTCGAACTGACCAAAGCCCATGAGCATGGGAGACATCACAATACGGTTTTTGATAGTTACAGCGCCTATATTCATCGGCGAGAAGAGTTTTTGGTATTTCATATTATCAGCTCCTTATATCGTTTTGCGCATTCTTGTACGCCAAGAACTTTTTGTATTCCATATGCCAATATATATTCCTCATAAAAGGAAAAAACCTAAACAGTACATTGGATAGTACAAAGAGCCTGCACGGATAGATTGATTTTTTCTTTTTTCCCAGTCCCTTGACCATGGCTTTTGCAACAATGAGCGGACTTTGAATGGGAAAGGCTTTTTTGAAGCCTTCCTTAAAAAACGGGGTTTCGGTAGCTACAGGATACAGGCAGGTGAGATTGATGTTACCATGCTTTTCGAGCCTTATTGCCTGCTGGAATCCTTGGAGAGCAAATTTTGAGGTCGCGTACACTGCATAACCGGGTACCGCCATAGTGCCCATTGCCGATATGGTTATGGCAAAATGCCCGTGCTTGCCGTTGAGGTATTCGCGGTACTTTTGATAAGAGTACATTGCCGATATTACATTGGTGGAAAGAAGCGAGTCGATTTTTTCCCAGCTCACATAATTGAATTCTTCATAATAAGCAAAGCCTGCGTTGCAGTAAAAAATGTCTATTTCGCCTAAAGTCCGCTTTGCTTCCTCAAATACTTTGTCCACGCCTTCGGGAGTGGACACATCGCATTTGAAGGGAATCACCTTGCTTTTGTCAAAACCATCCAAGGCTTCGATTCGTCTGCCGATTGCGAGGATTTTGTTGTCCCCCTTTACCAATAGCTTGAGCACTTCCAAGCCGATGCCGCTCGTTGCCCCTGTAAGTACTATTTTTTTGCCTGTTAACATATTGTTCCCTCCGTAACTGATTTTGTATAATTATCGCCTAACTATTAGGTAATCGCTTATTTTGTATGGTTACGCTTTGTAATTAATCGCTTGTATATGTCGCGAGTTTGTGTGTTTTTGCTTACATGCGGATAGTTAGGGGCTCTTTTTATATCGCCTTTTGGTAATGCAGCCACCAATACCGCCGACCAAACCGCGTATTCAGCCCAATAACTATTCAGCTTAATCTATTATAAAAATCCCACGAGTTGTCAGATATCCGCTGTGCCAGCTTTGTAAGAGTGGCGATATCCTCCTCGCTGAATCCGCCGAAAACTTCCTTCTGCCAACATTGGAGTATCGCAATAAGCTCTTCT
Source organism: uncultured Christensenellaceae bacterium (assembly GCA_964441295.1). GTDB lineage: Bacteria > Bacillota > Clostridia > Christensenellales > CAG-1252 > SACC01. The sequence continues at coordinate 6,140 of CAYTUT010000013.1, forward strand.
TTGATAAAAAATGCCTTGTCGTTGAGTGAAAAGAGATAAGATCTGCCATCCTCGGGATTCGCGCGGCGCGCAACATAGCCTTGCCTTTCCAGCGACTGCATCACCCGTGTCATAACTCCCTTATCGTAGTGGAGGTCTTGCATTATCCTCTCTTGAGTGAGGCCGACAGTCTCGCGGCGTTTGCCTGTTTCAATTTGGTGCTCTTGTCTCAAAAGCAGTAAGAGAACCAAGCCCTCGGTGGCGCTAAGGCAATGCTTTTTCAGCTCCTTTTTGAGAAAAAGTCTTATATGTTTGTCAACATTGATTAAATTGTAACCCAAATCCATTATGTCAAGCATTTTCCGCTCCCCCATTTAGTTGTTATAACAACTATATTATAGCACAAAGGCAAGGGCGGCGCAAGGTCGTTTTTTTGAATTTGTCTGCCCGTATCGCTAGATGGCGCGAGGGGCGTGCGAAGTTTTATGCTTGGCGTACAATGTCTTTTGCGCCGTACGATAAGTATTGGGCTTTCTAAGCTGTGCTGAATTTTGGTGCATCAATCTGTATCTTCATCGCTAACAAAAAAACCTATGTGTTGAAACAGTTCGGTATGGTTGATTTTTTGAGCGAGAGTATTATATCATATGATTATTAAAACCCGGGAAAACCAAAGGATGATTATGATTAAAGTTATGTTCGTATGTCACGGCAATATATGCCGTTCGCCCATGGCGGAATTTGTTTTTAAGGATATGCTTTCAAAAAAAGGCTTATCCGACCGTTTTGTTGTCGCATCAAGCGCAACAAGCACCGATGAAATAGGCAGTCCCGTGCATTACGGCACCCGTAACAGACTGGGTTCGGAGGGTATCAGCGTCGAGGGCAAATATGCGGTCAGGCTGACCTCTTTAGATTACCCTCAATATGATTACTTTCTCGGGATGGACAGCGCTAATGTGCGCAATATGACAAGGATACTTAACGGCGACAAGGACAACAAAGTCCGCCGGTTATTGGACTATTCCAACAACGCAAGAGACATAGCCGACCCTTGGTATACCGGTAATTTTGAAGAAACTTACAGGGATGTTGTAGAAGGCTGCAATGCTTTTTTGCAATATCTATCCGAATCAGGCAATGTTTAACGATGATATTTTCGCTCTGCCTATACAGAAATTAATCGACTCGGCAACAACGCGGGGCGCCGTACGCTTTGCCCTGCTGTGCGCCGAAAGGGTAGTGTATTCGGTCAAGCAGAGATACCCCGAAGAGAATCGCGCAGAAGACGCAATGCTTGCCGCCAAGCGTTTTTTGACGGACGGAGTAACGGTAAGCGAGGCGCGTAAAGCGGCTTTTGCGGCCAAAGAAGCGGCAGGCAGTGTTGAAAAGGGCAGTGCGGAGCGCGCGGCTTGCTGGGCGGCGGCGCATGCCGTCCTTGCTGTTGAGAGTAAAAAACATGCAATGTTTTGCGCGGAATACTCAGCGTTATCAAAAAGTGCTCTTGCCAAAGACAGCTATTGCGGCGAGCGTGAATGGCAGTATAATATGCTTTTGTCTTTGTCGAATGAAAATAATCTGTGAGGCGGCTGATTTTTCTGCTATAATTAAAAAAAGCGCAAAGGGGCAGATGTGAATAGGAGCAGATACAGTATAAGTTTTGCCGTATTACTTGTAATTGTTTTAGTATTTAGTCTTTTTGCGTGCATGGACAGCGCCACTCCTGTGATTGCACACAATGACACTATTTATGAGGTGATAACAGAGGACACGGACCAGGCGCTGGTCTATATGCCCGGCGGCTATGAGTTCGGCTACGGGTTGATTTTTTATGTGGGTACATTTTTACCGCCCAGCGTATACCCGTATATTGCCGAGTACATTGCTTCGCGGGGCTATGTTGTAGTTATCCCCAAGGTCAAGTACAACGCGGCATACATTAACTATCAAGAGATTGAAGCGGCTTTTGCCGCCTACCCGCAGGTCAGATTTTTTACAGGGGGGCATTCTCAGGGCGGCGGCGCCGCGCTGAGGAGGGCGTATGAAGAAAGGGAAAGAGTTTTGGGCGCGGTGCTTTACTCGCCCTTGTGCTATGGCAGCGATACGCTGAAATATACCGCGATGCCAGTATTGCTGGTCGAAGCCGAAAATGACAGGGTATTGACGGAGACAATGAAGGCGGACGCTAGATCAAGGCTGCCAGAGGGCTATTCGCATCTCCTTGTTGAGGGGGGCAATCATATGGGGTATTGTGTCAGCGGCTTTCCGTTTGACGGAGAGCAGGTTATAGCAAAGGCAGAGATGCAGAGCATAGTTGCCGAAAGCACAGTCGCATTTATGAAAAATATAATTGACAGCTTGACCGAAGCGGAGGAATAATGGGAGAAAATATCGACAGCAGAATACATCTTTATTGCGAAAGAGAGGAAAGACTTAACACGCTGTCCCACGCAATCTCCGCAGTAATTGCCCTTGTGATGCTGGTTTTAATGGCAGCTAAGGTTGCAGGCACAGCACCCCTTGTTAAAGGCGCAATGCTGTCATACAGCATATGCACAATGGCGGTTTATACGGCTTCGGCAGTGTACCACGGCACAAAAAATATCGATAAAAAAATATTTTGGCAAAAGATTGACCACAGCATGGTTTCGCTGATTATAGCGGGCACGGCAGCGCCCGCGCTGCTTGTATTGTCCAGCGGCATCGCTTCAAAAATCATGTTGGCGCTTGTAGCGGCGGCTACAATAGCCAATATTGTACTTAACCTAATCAATGTAAAAAAGTACAAAAAGCATTCGTTGGCGCTGTATCTTGCCGCAGTAGTCTTTATCGCGGTGGGGATGACAGCGGACGCAAGAGAGCAAAACGGCGGATTTTGGATACTTTTTGCCTTGGGTTTTGCGGCAATTACCGCAGGAAGCGTATTTTATATGCAAAAAAGCAAGAAGTATACGCATTTTGTGTGGCATATTGCGGATATCACTACCAGCGTACTGCACTTTATGGCGTTTTATTTCTTCGTCCTGTAGAATATTTTAGCTATTGACATCAGTCATTGCTCATGATACAATTAATTAATAGTGTTAATTAATGCGCCATAAAGCGCGGCGCACGAGTATAATTACACAAAATCATGTAACAGGAGAGTCGATAATGAAAGTTGCAATAGGATCGGATAAGTCAGGCTATGTATTAAAGGAATTTTTGCTTGCGAGCTTTATGAATACAGAGATAGAGTTTGTCGATTTGGGTACTTTGGATATCAGTTCGCCCAAGCCGTATTTTGATGTGGCGTCCACCGTTGCGCCTCTGGTTGCGGACGGCACCTATGAAAAGGCTGTTTTGATATGCGGCACGGGCATGGGAATGAGTATCGTAGCCAACAAGCACAAAGGCGTGTATGCCGCGGTTGTGGAGAGTGTCTACGGGGCAAAAATGTGCCGCGCAATCAATAATGCCAATGTGCTGTGTATGGGCGGCTGGGTAATAGGTCCCGAAATGGGGCTTGCAATGGTCAAGGCTTTTCTTAATACTCATTTTTTGCAAGACCTTGAGGATTGGCGCAAAGCATTCCTTACCAACGCCGAAATACGCGTTAAGGAAATCGAGGGCAAGATTTATGGCTGAAAGCTGCTTTTTCCAGCCGGTAAAAATATATTTTGGCGAGGGAGAACTTGACTCATTATCGGCAAAATGCGCCGAATACGGCTATAGCAAGGGATTGCTTATCATTGACCGTATGTTTTTGAATACGGGTCTGGCTGCGAGGATTGTAGCAGGCTGCGCGCAGATTAAGGGAGTCTTTAGCGATATCACACCCAACCCGAGATTGTGCGAGGTGGAGAGCGCGGCAGAGCAGTTGCGCGCTGTTGGCGCTGATTTTGCCGTTGCGGTAGGAGGCGGCAGCGCGCTTGACCTTGCAAAGTTTGCCTGTTCTCTTGCAAATGCCGAGTATAGCGCGCGCGATTACTTCTATAAAAGAGAGGTGTTCGGCACAGCGGGAATCCCCCTGATAGCAGTACCCACCACTGCAGGTACCGGGTCGGAGGTTACTGCCGTTTCGGTCTGCAACGATGAGCTGTGCGGCGTCAAGGCGCCTTTAGCTCACCCGAATTTTTATCCGCAAGTGGCAATTATTGACCCCGTACTGACATACAGCGTTCCGCCTTTTGTGACCGCCGCCACCGGACTTGACGCGCTTTCCCATGCCCTTGAGGGATTTTGGAGCGTTAAGCATAACGAGGTTGCCGATTTGTTCGCTGAAAACAGCGCAAAACTAATTTTTGAAAATCTGGAAAAGGTATATAACAACGGCGCCGACTCGATTGCAAGACGCAATATGAGTCTTGCGGCGCTCTATGCCGGAATGGCATTTGCCGTGCCCAAAACGGCAGGGGTGCATGCTTGTTCCTATCCTTTGTCCGAGCAGTATAAGATGTCGCACGGCGAAGCGTGCGCCTTCACATTAGACAGCTTCATAAGACTCAATGCGCTGGCGGAAAGCGGCAGAGTGGATGCGCTGGCGAAGAGATTGGGCTTTTGCGATGCCTATGCAATGGCGCTTGAGGTCAAAAGACTCAAAAAAGTTACGGGGATGCGGTGTTCGTTACGGGAATGCGGTATAACTGATGTCGAAGCTTTGGCTAAGGCGTGCCACATACACCCGTTAATGAATAACAATCCGCGCAATCTCTCGGTTGACGAGATAGCAGATATGTTCGGTGAACTGACCAATGGTTAGGGAAAAGGGCGCGAACACAAAAATGCTCAAGCAGAGCAATAAGGCATCGATAATGAAGCGGCTTTTTGAGGACGGCGCGATGTCAAGGATTGCGCTGGCGAAGTCAATCTGCCTTACAGGAGCCGCTATTACGCTGCTTGTCAAAGAGCTGTTGGACGAAGGCGCGCTTATTGAGAGCGGAGAAAAGCTGCAGCGCAACGCATCGGGCAGGCGCGAAGTCATCATTGACATCAATTACAACGCTTTGACGGCTTACGGCATCAACATCGAGAGCGATAAGATTCATTTTTCGCTGTGCACTCCGCAAAAGGTGTTGTTCGAGGATATCCGTACGTGCGCCGAGCTTAGAAGTGCGGGCAACAAGGCACGATACCTTGCAGGTGTCCTTTCTCAAATACCTCTCGATGGCGCAAAGCCTATGGGGACAGGGATTGGCGTGAGCGGCTATTTGAATAACGAGGGCAGACTGATTAACACATACGGATTATTCGACAGTGACTATGACCTGATAACTGACATGGAAAATCTGACGGGGCTAAGGACATTGGTATCCAACAATGTGCGCGCTCAGGCCAAGGCGATAATCAGTGAGAGAAAGAAGGATTTTATGTTTATCAAGCACGGTCCCGGGCTAGGTGCGGCAATCATCAATGGCGGCGCCGTCCTTGAGGGAGCGCATAATTTGGCAGGCGAGCTGGGTCATACCGTTGCCGATTACAAGGGCGAGCATTGCCGTTGCGGCAAGTACGGCTGCTTAGAAATGTACCTGTCAGAAACGCGAATTATGGAGAGGTTTGCTTCGGAAAGCGGCTATTACGGCGAAATCGGAGAGCTCTACGCGCAATATGGGGATAACGCCATAGCAACGGCTATTTTGGATGATTGCATAACCAAGCTGTCTGCAAGTATAGTCAACGCAGCTGTCCTAGTTAACCCAGATACGGTTGTGGTCGCCGGCGGAATATTCAATTCGGACAAGCTTTTATCAGCGGTTAAAGACAGGGTATCTGCGATAGGTTGTCCGATAAGTATTGAGAGATTAAGCGTGCCGTATAACATTAAAAGCATTGCGGGCGCAAGACTGGTTTTTGACAAAATGTTATTCAATCAAGACTAAAGGAGGCAAAAATGGCAAGCAAAATCAAGGAAGGGTACGAAGTATCAAAAAGGGAAAAGCTGATATTCGCATCTGCTGATATTTACGGCGGAGGCGGAGGCGCTCTTATCGGAGCGATATACTTTTGTTATCTCGTTGCAATGGGTGTCGGCACAGTCTGGGCAGGCGCAATTATTGCAGTAGCCCGCGTATGGGATGCAGTCAGCGACCCGCTAATGGGCGTAATAGGTGACAATACCCGTTCGAAGTACGGCAGGAGAAGACCTTATATACTATTCGGCGGATTGGTTATCATATTATCCTTCGCATTAGTATTTTTGCCTTTAGGGACAATAGGCTCAGTGGGAATAAAGGTGGCGATATACCTGCTTGCATACATATTTTACAACACCGTTTCCACGATAATCAATGTCAGTTATTCGAGCTTTTCTACCGAGCTTTCGCGCAATCCGCGTGAAACCACGCAAATCAACTCGATGCGCCTGCTGTTTTCCATGGTGTCAAGCGGTATTGCGGTAGTAGGCGGCACATTCTTGCTTGACAAGTTTTTTGTCGGGGAGCTTTCGATTAACGCGATATATTTTATCGTAGTATTCGGCTTCGGCGCGCTGTACACGATACCTTTGATATTAACCGGCTTTTTTACCAAAGAAAGAGTGGTGTTGCCCGAGACCAAGTCGACATTCACTCTCAAGACATTTTTGAAGCCGCTGACTGTAAAAAGCTTTGTGTATCTATTGGTAAGCTATTTGACGGCGTATGCCTGTATGGACCTGCTGTCAACAAATATTGTGTACTTTGCCAACTACGCACTTAACGGTTTGGCGGGAGGGGCAATAATTCTTGCGATAATTATGGTGTGCACCGCGCTTACTCTCCCCGTCTATTACGTGCTTATGTCTAAAGGATACGCAAAGCCAATATTATTTATCAGCGGCATACCGGTATACATTATTGGAATAATACTGCTGACAATGCTGCCTATTAACAGCATGCCCTTGCTCATTGCGGTATGCGTGATAATAGGACTGGGCATGGGAGGCAGTCAGATGCTGCCTTGGATAATCTTCCCCGATGTGGTTGATGTGGCGGAATTAAAGTTCGGCAACCGTCCTACCGGAAGTTTTAGCGGAGTGATGACATTCATAAAAAAATGCAGCTCTGCGCTGGCAATTTTCTTGTCGGGTATAGTGCTTAAGGCTGTAGGTTTTAATGAGCCGATCGCCAACGAGACTACCGGAAGAATCAACTATGCTGACTTTCCGCAGACTGACCGCGCGGTGTGGGGAATAAGACTACTTATAATGATAGCGGTTATTATTTTTATGTCGGCATCCTTTATGTCCATGACAAGACTCAAGCTGACAAGACCTTTGAGCGAAAAGGTGAGGGAACTAATTGACAAGCGCAACCGCGGAGAGGAGTACAGCGAGGAAGACGAGGAAGCGTACGCAAATATTGAAAAGACTTTGTTTTGAGACGGAGGACATACAGGTGTATGAAAAAGAACATTAGATTGGGAGTGGTTTGCTTAGCTAGAGAAACATTCGACTATCAGGCTGCGGCGGAAATCTATAGCGGCATACTTAAGGAACTTGCGTTGCTTGACAGCGTCACGCTTTGCGCGGTGGAAGAGCTGGTAATAAGCGTGGACAACGCAGTCAGCGCGGCGAAAAAATTGTATTCAGATGCGGTTGACGGCATAGTAATCATCAGTGGCACGTTCCATCTGGGACATTTGGCATTGGAGATAAAAAAGGTCGTTGGCAAGCCGGTTTTGCTGTGGGGTCTTAACGAGCTGCCTTACAACGGGGGCAAAATCAGACTTAATTCGGTCTGCGGCGTCAACCTTAACGCATCGAATTTTGTTAAGAGCGGATACACGGACTTTGTATATACGATAGGGGACAAAATAGATATGGACTGGCTCAACGCGGTACGCATGATTGCGGCGCTAAAAGAGAGCAGGATAGGCATTGTGGGCTACCGCGCGCACGGCTTTTTTAATGTTGGTGTGGACGAGCTGGCGTTATACAAGCAGTTCGGCTGTCTGGTCGACCATTACGAATTGCAGGATTTGATTAACGAAGAGTATAGCGGTGAGCTTGCCGCCGCCTACTTGAAAAAATTGGGCAAGATATTCAACACTTCTGCATTATCAGAGGAAAAAACGGTCAAAGTTGCCGCTCTTGCGGCAAAGATGAAGAGCTTTGTCGACCGCAGGGGGATAACTGCGCTTGCGGTAAGATGCTGGCCCGAATTCGCGTCCTCGTACGGTATTGCGCCCTGCGCCGCCATGTCGCTTCTACAGAGCGAGGATTACATTTTGGCATGCGAAGGGGATATAGACTGCGCGGTTACAATGATAGCCCACCGCGCGGCGGGCGCGGAGACTCCTTTTATGGCGGACTTGTCACAGGTCAATCTTGACAATAATTTTGCGCTGATGTGGCATTGCGGCGTGGCTCCCTGCAACCTTATGGACGGGGTATGCGAACCCACGCTTGATACCTATTTTGCAGGAGGCAAGGGTGTTACTGCGGGCTTTGTTATGCGGTCGGGGCCGATAACTATGGCGCGGCTTGACAGCGTCAACGGAGAGTACAGATTGTTCCAAGAAAAGGGCAGAGCAATCGCTATGGAAAAGCTATTGACGGGCACTTACGCCAAGGTGGTGTTTGCAAGCGATATGAAGAATGTGCTCGACAGAGTGGTTTATAGCGGCGTTGCGCATCATGTGTCCATGGTCTACGGTGACTTCGGCGGCGCAATGCAGACTTTTGCAAAGCTCAATCGAATACGGGAAGTATGATAACGGATTATTATTTTTACAACGGAATACCCCTGTTTTCCACTCAAAACAGGCGCTTTGGAGAATTTGGCAGAATGTGGAATCTGCCCTCTCACGAGGCGGTAGAGTACATTGAGCGCTTTGCCCATCTGCCCAATGAAGGCAACGATTATTTGCCTGACCATAAAGGGCTGGGAGAAATCCAGCTTATAAGTACGCTCCAGAGAGAAGTATTTGGCGAGCTCCCTGTGCAAGCCGGCTGGTGTACCGGGCATCTCAAAAAGATGAACGGCATGGAGTGGCACAAGTCCTCCGAGATTGTCATTGCCGCAACGGACATGGTTCTTTTGCTCGGGCGTTACAGTGATATCGAGTATGACCGCTACGAAAGCAATAAGGCAGTTGGCTTTTACCTTGAGAAGGGAGATGTGGCAGAGCTGTTCCCTATGGTGCTTCACTTCGCTCCGTTGAACATCGGAGAGGGCTTTAAGGCGGGTATCGTATTGCCGCGCGGCACCAATTTGCCCCTCGATGGCGGCATAAAAGGCATGCTGAGAGCCAAAAACAAATGGCTTTTGGTGCATCCGGAAAACCAAAAAGGTATAGCGGGCGGCGGAATGGCAGGCATCGACGGAGATAACATCGAACTGAGGAGATATGAAAAAAACTAGCATTGTCTTCATAGTGGGAATGGTGCTGTCTTGGTCGTCATACTTCCTGATATCCAAGTGGGGAGTGGGTTTGACCGGTTCGCCCTATGTTACGGGCATGCTGCTCCGCGGCGCGGCGCTTGTTTTTCTCACGCTGGTAATGCTGGTAGAAGGCAAGCTGAAAGACTTATTGAAAATCAAGCCCTTTTGGTTAATGCTGCTACTTATCGGTGTTTTGGGCTTCATGCTCGATACCTTTGCCAATATCGGGTTCAAATACAGCTCTGTGTCGACCGGAACGGCGTTGCTGAAGACCGATATTTTGATGGCCAATTTTGTCAGCGCGATAATATTCAAGGACAAACTGACAAAGTACGACTGGATGTTCTCGCTGGTAATGCTGTGCGGCGTGCTGCTTGTCCTCGGGGTGGATTTCAAGGCGGTGACATTCAACTGGTTCGATGTGTTTTTCCTGCTTTCGGCAGCCGCAGTCACTACCAATGCCTTCATAATTAAGCGCACGCAAAAGAAATACGAGGTGAGCAACGAGGTCATTGCCTACTACAATAACCTCACGGTGTTCATATTATTCGTCGCGGCGTCACTATTAACCGGTGATTTTGCCGTCCTAGGCGGTATTGGATACGGCGGGTGGTTTATCCCCCTTGTGCTCGCCGGCGGATTAGCGCAGACCTTGATATATGTGTGTTATTATCACAATTTGCGAAAGTATCCGGTGTGGCTTGTCAAGGTATTATTGCTTTTTGTGCCGGTAATCAGCTCGGTCGCAGGGATAATAATATTCAAAGAATCAATGACTGTTATGAAACTAATCGGTATTGCCGTTGTTCTCTCGGGCGCGGCAGGAATAATAATTATGCAAAAAAATAAAACTAAAGGAGCTGAAAATGTACAGGTTAACAACAGATAATGGCGAATTAACGCTCGTTTTTGAGGGGAAAACTGTATTTAGGCACACCTTAGCCTCGCCCTTCATCACAATAGGTTACAAGACGCTAAGGTACAAAAGCGTGCACGGCTCGTTCAAGGTAAAGGCTGTGGGAAAGGGAAAGAGGATTGCTCTTGACAAGTACATCCTCAACGGCGATAATGTAACATTTTTTTCGGATGACATTAGTGTAAATATTCAACTGCATGAGGACGGCGGCGCGTTAAAAATGGAGCTGGGCGCAGAGGGGCAGTTCGAGAGCATTTCTTTTGCGTTTTGCGCGGAGAGAGGCGAATGTATCTTCGGCGGCGGAGAGCAGTACCGCAAGCTTAACTTAAAGGGCGAAAAGGTAATCAACTTTGTATCCGAACACATAAAAGTACTGCCAATAGTAATGAAACTGACTTTGGGAAAAATACTGCCTTACAGGGAGAGAAGTCACAGCGAGATAGAATCCTACAGCCCTA